>CAVHWG010000001.1:0-16292 GCA_963639645.1 Firmicutes bacterium TM09-10
ATGATATTCCGCGGATTGAGGAAATTTGACCGGCAGCGGCACGACCGGAATGTTCGTATTCGGCGTAATCCTCGGTATCCTCGGATTGATCGGAATGGGAGTAAATTATCCGATCTACAGGAAGCTGTTGGCGAACGGGAAGCAAATATTTTAATACTGCTCGGTACGGCGCTTTTGAATAAAAAGTGCCGAAATAAATATGTCACGTCATGGTTAAGTTGACATTGCTTTTTTGGGGGGAGGGGGTATAATAAATATGCTGGGAGCAGTGGCTCGATTATTGGAAGATAGAAACATAAATCGGAAATCATTGTATGGAATTATTATAGATATTATTGGCACGATAAGAGGAAGAAAAGAATAAGAAAATTCTTGGACGGAGGGGAGTGCTGATGGCTACAAATGGATTTTGTCTCTGCCTGATATTATCAATTATAGTTTTGATATGTATGGGTAAGAAAAACTACGAAAATGTCAATATATATGATTGGACAATCATGATAGTCATACCGATTATTATATTGGGGTATTGGCTGAAATCAAGAGTTACTACACCGGAAGCTGCCGAGTTGGCATTCTGTTTTATATATCTGGATAGCTCTGTTATGCTGATGGTTACTCTTTTTGCTATGCTGCATGCGTTTTCGGTTCATATAAAATGGTGGTGGAAGATAGTCGGATATGGAGTTGCATTTCTGCATGTGGCTGTTGTCTGGCTCTCGTTTGGAACCGGAATGTATTATAGTACGATGACGGTTACAGTTACTGATGCAGGAAGCGTGACCAAGATGACCGCCGGACCACTTAAAGTGATACATATTATATATCTGATTGCCGTAACGGCAATAATGATCGGTTTTTTAGTCAGAATGTATATAGTTAAAGGAACACATTCAAGAGTCCTTCTACACAGTTATTCTGTTATTGCAATATTATTTATTATTATATATGGTGTGGAATCACTGGTGGATGTTGACTTTACGATATTGCCGTATCTCTATGTTTTATGTCAGACAATCATTATGTTGAACTATGATCGTATTCGTATGCATGACATATCCTGTGTTATTTCAAACCAGCAGAATTATTTCAAGGCAAATGGTTACATTGTCCTGGATTTAAATCAAAGATTTATGAGCTGTACACAGAAGGCATATGAATTTCAACCGTTGTTAAGAAAACAGCGGGTAGATGATGTTCTGCCAAAGGATATAACGATTTTCAGGGAAATGATTGAAAATTTTATTAATGAGAAGAGTGTATCTAAGAAGATAGTAGTCGATGATGCTGTATATATGTATGAAATAGTCGAATTTTCAATGCGAAAGGATGGCAGGAAACAAGGGTATCTGTTCACTGTACATGACGCAACTGATGAGCAGAAGGCTATGGATATAATGAATGAATACAATAAAACTCTGAGTGCAGAAGTTGAGGAGAAGACAGAACATATCATAGATATTCAGCGGAAAATTACTGTTGGAATGGCGAATATCATTGATAGCAGAGATAATAATACTGGTGGTCATGTCAGAAGAACCAGTGATGTCATTAGTATTATAATAAATGAAATTATGTCACAAAGCAGTAACAGTATAAGCAAACAGATGGCAGAAGCTATTGTGAGGGCTGCACCACTGCACGACTTGGGGAAAATTACCATTGATTCATCCATTCTTTGCAAATCTGGAAAGCTGTCTGATGAAGAGCATAAAATAATGAAAACACATTCTGTTAAGAGTGGAGAAATGGTACATATTCTTTTAGATGGTGTTGAGGAGCAGCAGTTTGTTAATATAGCATATAATATTGCCAGATTTCATCATGAAAGATGGGACGGGAAGGGATATCCGGAAGGGTTAGTTGGAACTATGATTCCAATCGAAGCAAGAATTATGGCTATAGCAGATGTGTATGATGCATTAGTAAGTAAACGCTGTTATAAGGAGTCGATGAGTTATGAGAAGGCTAGTGAAATAATGCTTGATGGAATGGGAACGCAGTTTGACCCCAACCTTAAGAAAATATTCCTCAGCTGTAGAGAAAAGTTAGAAGAATATTATAAAACAACAAGAAGATAATTAAGATTTCAATACGAAAGCTTGAAACATTTAAGAAAGGATGGAGTAAAATGACAGAAAAACAGTTTATAAAGGCGAATCAGAGCGTGTTGTGGGCGTCTTTGGTTGTATTTGGGTATATTGCACTTACAATGTTGATGGCTATTGGAGTATCAGGAGGGCATCATGTCCCACAGATAGTAGTGCAGCTGGCAGCTTCCTTAATCGTAATAGTTGTTTCTGTTGCTGCTTATGTATTAAAGAAGCGTAATAAAATCTGTTCTTTGATTATTGCAGGATGTATGACGGCTGGATATGCAGTTATATCATTATTAAATTCTACTAATGAAACATGGACTTATGCAATACCACTTATCGTTATCGCCTGCGTATACCTTGATAAAAAGATGGTTCTGATAATGAATGCTGTGGTACTGGCAGTGAATGTTGTCCGTTTAATATTAGATTTTGATCTTTCAGATTCTGAGGGTCTTACATCAAAGGTGCTCGCAGTGCTGGTGTTGGCACTCGTGGCATATGCAACTACAAGTCTGACAAAGCTGCTTACAATGTTTTTTAGCGATAATATAGCTGTTATCAATGAAGCGTCCGCAGTACAGAAGGAAAATAATGAAAGAATGACCCGTGTCGCAGCGGATATTACGAATCATTTTACGAATGCAATGCAATTATTGGATAATCTTGAAAGCAGTATTAATGTCAGCCACAGTTCGGTTACTGATATTGCTGACAGTACGGAAAGCACTGCTGAGTCTATCCAGCATCAGGCACTTATGTGCCAGGAAATTGAGGGGAATTCAGAAATCGCCACAAATGAAATGCAGGTTATGATTGATTCATCACATAATACAGAAAACATTGTAAAAGAGAGTGTGGATGTTGTTAATTCGCTTAAAGAACAGTCTCACAATGTAGAGACCGCTAGTAGTGTAATCTTAGAAGTAATCGATGCGCTTATGAAAAAAGTTGATAATGTGCAGGAATTTATGGGTGCTATTATTAATATATCACAGCAGACGAATCTGCTTGCCTTAAATGCTTCTATCGAGGCAGCCAGAGCAGGGGAAGCGGGAAAAGGTTTTGCTGTTGTAGCTGATGAAATTCGTCAGCTCTCTGAACAGACTAAGAATGCATCATCTAACATTGTTTCAATTATGGATGAGTTAAATAACGACACTAAGATGGCGAATGACAGAATACATGAAGCTGTTATGGCGGTTCATAATCAGAATGAATTAATCGAGAATGCCAGAGAAAAGTTTGAAAATGTGGGCGTTACGGTAGAAAATCTGATAGGTAATATAGGCAATGCAGAGAAGAGCATCAACAAGATACTTGATTTATCTGCTGTAATTGCTGATGATATATCACAGTTGTCAGCAACCAGCGAGGAGGTCGCAGCTTCCTCAACAGAAAGCATCAGAGTGTCAGAAAAAGCAGTAGACGGAATGAAAGACTGTAGAAATGTATTGAATGAAATCTCTATGTTGGCTGATGAATTAAACACTCATTAATTATTGACAATTGACGGGCAACTGGAACATGTTGCAACGCAGGCAAATATGTGAAAATAAATATGTAAAGTAAAGGAAAAGTTCCCTTTGGGGGACTTTTTTTAATATGCAGGAAATATTTGGTGAAATATGCATTTTTATACATAATACCCACAATGCCTATTGACATGGTAGGAATAGTGGGGTATCATAGGTCATAACAAATTTGCAGAGCATAAGAGGACACCGTTATGGAGAAGATTGCAAAACAATTGACGGAGCTGATCGGAGGCACACCGTTACTGGAATTATCCAATTATGAGAAGAAGAGTTCGCTTGGCGCACAGATCGTGGCGAAACTGGAATATTTTAATCCGCTGGGAAGCGTCAAGGATCGCGTGGCAAATGCCATGATCGAGCAGGGAATGAAAGATGGCAGGATCAATCAGGACACAGTGATCATCGAGCCGACAAGCGGTAACACCGGAATCGGACTTGCGTTTGTGACGGCGGCGAAGGGATTACACCTGATTCTGACGATGCCGGATACGATGAGCATGGAGCGGCGTAAGATCGTGAAGGCACTCGGCGCGGAAATCGTGCTGACGCCGGGACGCGCGGGAATGCGCGGCGCGATCGAGAGAGCGGCGCAGCTTAAGGAAGAATACGGAAATGCATTTATTCCGCAGCAGTTTGAGAATGAAGCCAACCCGGCAATCCATAAGGCAACGACCGCACAGGAAATCTGGCGTGATACGGACGGCAATGTGGATATCTTCGTTTCTTCCGTCGGAACCGGTGGAACACTGACCGGAACCGGAGCGGGACTTCGGGAGAAGAATCCGAATGTAAAGATTGTTGCGGTTGAGCCTGCAACATCGGCAGTATTATCCGGAGAGAAGCCGGGACCGCACATGATTCAGGGAATCGGCGCCGGTTTTATTCCGAAGGTCATGGACATGAGCCTTGTGGATGAGATCATCAAAGTAGGCAACGAGGAGGCGTTTGAGACAGCGCGCGAGGTTGCAAAGTCGGACGGACTTCTGATCGGAATCTCATCGGGAGCGGCGCTTTGGGCGGCAACCGAACTTGCGAAGCGACCGGAGAATGCCGGCAAGAGAATTGTGGTATTGTTGCCGGATACCGGAGAGAGGTATTTATCTACTTCCTTATTTTAAAGCAACAAGAGGATGAAAGCGTGAAGCAGAGTCAGAAATTTTCAAACTTCACAATTGCATATAGAAAGAGACGAATGTTAAGAAGTCTGGCAGCAGTAGCAATTCTTCTTACACTGGCACTCACCGGATGCGGACGGGGCAAAGGCGATACGCTTACGATCACGAATGTTTCCTACGATCCGACGCGTGAATTTTACGAAGCCTACAATCCACTGTTTGAGAAATATTACGAAGAAAAATTCGGAAAGAAAGTTGAAGTCATCCAATCGCACGGCGGTTCCGGCGCGCAGGCACGTTCGGTCGTTGAGGGCTGTAACGCGGATGTTGTAACGTTGGCTTTGGAGCATGACATCACATTGATCGAGCAGACGGGACTGATCGAGCCGGACTGGCAGACGGAATTCGACAAGGACTCCGCACCGTACACGTCCACGATCGTTTTTCTCGTGAGAAAAGGCAATCCGAAGAATATCAGGGACTGGGATGATCTGATCAAGTCGGATGTGGAAGTGATCACCCCGGATCCGAAGAGCAGTGGCGGCGCATGTTGGAACTTCCTTGCGGCATTATCCTATGCGAAGGAAACCTATGACGACGAGTCGAAGGAAAAAGACTTTTTGCAAAAGCTGTATGCACAGGTGTCCGTCATGGATTCCGGCGCGCGCGGATCGACGACAACGTTTGTCGAAAACCAGAAAGGCGATGTGCTGATCGCGTGGGAGAACGAGGCTTTGACAACGATGAGCAGCTATCCGGATGAATACGAGCTGATCACACCTTCCGTCAGTATCCTGGCACAGCCGAGTGTGGCGATCGTTGATGACAATGCGGATGCGAATGGCACGCAGGAAGTCTGCCACGAATATTTAGCGTATCTGTACAGCGATGAGGCGCAGCGCACCGCGGCAGAATACGGATACCGACCGAGCAATGAAGAGATTTTAAGTGAGTATGCAGATAAATTTGAACTGAATGTAAAGCTGTACATGATTGAAGATTACGGCGGATGGGACAACGCATACAAGACCTATTTTGACGATGGAGCAATGTTTGATGAAATCTACGAGTTCTAGCAAAACAAAAAAAGTAAGAGTGATCCCGGGATATCATTTGACAATGGGAATCGTGATAACGATGCTTTCCCTTCTCATCCTGATCCCGCTGGCATCGGTGCTTGTCTATGCGCTGAAGCTTTCGCCGGCAGAATTTTTTCGCCTGATCACAAAGCCGAATGTGCTGCATGCATTTCGCACCAGCATCCTGTGTTCGCTGGCGGCGGCACTTATCAACTGTGTGTTCGGCGTCATCGTGGCGTGGGTACTTGTCCGATACGATTTCCCCGGAAAACGCATACTTGATGGATGTATCGAGCTTCCTTTCGCATTGCCGACATCCGTTGCAGGCATTACTTTATCGAAGCTGTATTCCGAGACAGGATTTCTCGGAAAGCCGCTTGCAAAGCTTGGCATCAAAGTATCGTACACCCATCTGGGACTGATCATCGCATTGATCTTCATCGGAATCCCGTTTGTGATCCGCGCGGTACAGCCGGTACTCGAGAAACTGGATCATCAGTATGAGGAAGCGTCCTTCATGCTGGGGGCGAATCGCTGGCAGACATTTTATAAAGTGATCTTTCCGGAGATCCGGCCGGCGATCTTAACTGGATTCGGACTTGCTTTTGCCAGAGGCATCGGTGAGTACGGAAGCGTGATCTACATCTCCGGCAACAGTGCCAGAGAGCAGACACAGGTGGTATCGTATGTGATCATGCAGAAGCTCGGTTACATCGATTACGCGAGCGCCACGGCGATCGCACTTGTTATGTTGATTTTTTCGTTTGTGATTCTGCTGGGCGTCAACATCGTACAGATGCGACAATCGGCGAGAACAAATATATTATAGAGGGCACACACATGGAGCAAGGCAGTAAGAAAATAACCAAATACATATTGATCACGATCAGTGTGCTGTTTATCGGAATCATGCTGATACTTCCGCTTTGTTCGATCATCGTAAATTCATTGAGCGAAGGTGTGAAGTTTTACCTGCAGTCGATCTCGACCGAATATGTCAGAAGCGCACTTCTCGTGACGCTTCTTGCAACGGTGATCGCAGTTGCGGTCAACACTTTTTTCGGGGTGGCGGCAGCGTGGCTTTTGACAAAGTTCTCGTTCAAGGGGAAGCAGATCCTTGCGACACTGATCGATATTCCGTTTTCCATCTCACCGGTTATCGTCGGACTTGCATTTCTGATGACGTTCGGCAGACTTGGATGGACGTACCCGGGAATCCGGGCGATCAACCATTTGCTTGGAACAAATATCCGAATTACGTTTGCATTACCGGGCGTTGTGCTCGCAACGATTTTTGTGACATTCCCGTATGTATCGCGTGAGATCATTCCGATCCTGAATTCGGAGGGCAAGGACGAGGAGGAAGCCGCAGCACTCATGGGCGCCGGCGGCTGGACAATCTTCCGGCGGATCACACTCCCGCAGATGAAGTGGGGACTGATCTATGGCATCATTCTCTGTACGGCGCGTGCACTCGGCGAGTTCGGTGCGGTCAACGCATTGTCGAAGACAAGGGGAGAGACCTTCACACTTCCGCTTGAAATTGATGCTTTGTACATGTCGGGCACTGACACATCGATCACCGCGGCATTTGCGGTATCGTCGATCCTGGTACTGATCGCGGTCGTTGTGCTCATCCTTCGCAATATCTTTGAATATCGGAATAAGAAAAACCACACACCGCGGTAAAGAGGTAGACACTATGTATGTGGAAATGAAAAATATCTGTAAAAATTATGGGGACTTTAAAGCCTCGGATAATGTAAGCTTCGGTATCGAAAAAGGCAAGCTGGTCGCATTGCTCGGACCGTCCGGCAGCGGCAAGACAACGCTCCTTCGCATGATTGCCGGGCTGGAGAATCCGAATTCCGGAGACATCTACATTGACGGTCAGCGCGTCAATGATATTCCGGCGGCAAAACGCGGGATCGGATTTGTGTTCCAGAGTTACGCGTTGTTCCGTTACATGACTGTGTATGATAATGTCGCATTCGGTCTGGAACTTGCAAAAGTCCCGAAGAAAGAAATCAAAAAGCGCGTGACAAAGCTGTTGGAACTCACCGGACTTTCGGGACTCGAGAAACGCTATCCGAATCAGTTGTCCGGCGGACAGCGACAGCGTGTGGCTTTTGCCCGTGCGCTTGCGCCGAATCCGCAGGTGTTGCTCCTCGACGAGCCGTTTGCGGCAATCGATGCGAAAGTAAGAACAGAGCTTCGGACGTGGCTGAAAGAGATGGTGACAAAGCTTGGTATCACAAGCATTTTCGTCACACACGATCAGGACGAGGCGGTTGAGGTTGCGGACGAGATCATCATCACAAACCACGGACGCATCGAGCAGATGGGAACGCCGATGGAGATTTATAAGGCACCGGACACGCCGTTTGTGGCGCAGTTTATCGGACGGTCATCGGTGGTCGATGAGTATGACAGACTTCGTGGCTTTGACCGGATCGAGGGAGCGGAACACGCGGTACTGCGACCGGAATTTGTGAGGCTTTCGCGCAGCGAGCCGGAGCGGTTCATCAGTGCGACGGAGGAGGGCATCGTAAAAGATATTGTCTTTCGCGGCAACCATCTGGATATTGTCGTGGACATCGACGGCATTGAGATCGTGGCGGAGCGCTCGCTCGAGAAAGATCCGCTGGAGATCGGGCAGAAAGTGTATGTGCTGATCTATCGCCTTTACATCTTCGATGAGCATCAGACATATCTTGTGGAAAATCAGGAAATGCAAGTTGACGATGTATTCTATATCTGATACAAGGTGTCAAAATTCAGAATGCGTTTCTGCTTGCAGAAAAAGAATTCTGAATTAGTGACCCGCACACGGATGAGCAAGTAGTGATTTTGTAAAAAATCAACGGATTGCGAATCTGTGTAGAATTGCGGGAGTTGCTTTGCAACGGAGCAATTCGTGTATCAGAAAAAAAGATAAAGAGAGGAACGGGTATGAAAATCGATCAAAAAGAAGTTTTATATACAGATATCCTGATCATCGGAGGTGGAACCGCAGGTTGCTACGCGGCAATGACGATCCGGGAACATTCGGACTATTCGGTTGTGATCGCGGAGAAAGCCAATATCAAACGAAGCGGTTGTCTTGCAGCAGGAGTCAACGCTTTGAATGCCTATATTGTGAAAGGCAGAAGGCCGCAGGATTACGTGGATTATGCAAAGAAAGATGCGGACAACATTGTGCGTGAGGATCTGCTTCTGACGATGTCGGAGGGGCTCAATCGTGTGACCGCAAAGATGGAACAGCTCGGGCTGGTCATCTTAAAGGATGAGAACGGCGAGTATGTTGCCAGAGGAAACCGTAACATCAAGATCAACGGCGAGAACTTCAAGCCGCTGCTTGCAGATGCGGTAGCAGAATTAGAGGATGTAACGGTGATCAACCGTTTAAATATTACAGATTACATTGTAGAAAACAATACGATTCAGGGAGCGTACGGTTTCTCGATTGAAGAACAGAAAGCGTATGAGATCCGTGCAAAGAAAGTGCTGATTGCAACGGGAGGAGCCGCAGGATTGTACAAACCGAACAATCCGGGATTCTCCAGACATAAGATGTGGTATCCGCCGTTTAACACGGGAGCAGGTTACGCGATGGGAATCCGAGCAGGTGCCGAGATGACCACATTCGAGATGCGTTTTATTGCACTCCGATGCAAGGATACGATCGCGCCGACCGGAACGATCGCACAGGGCGTCGGCGCAAAGCAGGTGAATGCTCTGGGTGAAGTGTATGAGACAAAATACGGCTTGACCACTTCGCAGCGTGTGTACGGAACCGTGCAGGAGAATCTTGCCGGACGCGGACCGTGTTATTTGCGGACGGAAGGCATCAGCGAGGAGCAGGACGATGCGCTTCGTAAAGCGTATTTGAACATGGCACCGAGCCAGACACTCAAATGGGTAGAATCCGGAAAGAATCCAAGTGAACAGAATGTGGAGATCGAAGGAACCGAGCCGTACATTGTCGGAGGACACACGGCGAGCGGTTACTGGGTGGACACGAACCGCGAGACAACGATCCAAGGGCTTTTTGCCGCAGGCGATGTGGCGGGAGGATGTCCGCAGAAGTATGTGACCGGAGCATTGGTAGAGGGCGAGATCGCAGCACTTCGCATGGTGGAGCAGCTTGATGCGGAGGATGCCGACAAGGCTGTGACTGGAAGCGTAGAAGATGCGAACAGCGATACCGCGAACGGAAAGAACATTGCTGAGATCAAGAACGATACAGAGGCTGCATGGAATCATGAAGTTGCGCAATCGGTTCAAAGTCTGAACGACAAAGTTGCCGAGTACGATGCCATCTTACAGAAAGAAAATGCGGTGTTTACCGTGGAGCAGCTGGAAGAAGCGATGCAGAAAGTGATGGACACCTATGCGGGCGGCATCGGAACGCATTATCAGTTCAATGCGAAGCAGCTTGACATGGCGGAGGAGAAGATCCGACAGATCCAGACACTCGCCGAGGGGCTTGCCGCATCCGATATGCATGAGCTGATGTTTGTGTATGAGTTAAAGGAACGATTGACGGTCTGCCTGACTGTGATCGCACATCTGCGTGCGAGAAAAGAGACGCGCTGGCACAGCTTTGCGGAGAATCTGGATTACCCGGAGAAGTCCGATGAGTGGATGCGCTATGTGAATTCCCGTCTGGTGGACGGCAAGATCGAGATGATCTACAGAGATCTCATTAAAGGTGTCAACTTTTCTTTTGAAAGTTGACATGTAGCGTCAGCCCTTCGCCGAAGGCGAATTGGAATGGGCTGATGTTCCAAGAAAGGAGGAATGCGGTATGAGCATTTCAATTAACAAACTTAAATGCAAAGGCTGTACAAAGTGTACCGCTGTCTGTCCGGGAAGTCTGATCGAACTGGATGAAAATAAGAAAGCCTACATCCGCTATCCGAAAGATTGCTGGGGCTGCGCTTCCTGCATCAAGGAATGTGCATTCGGCGCGATCGCTTTTTATCTCGGAGCGGACATCGGAGGCATGGGAAGCAAGATGACCGTATCGACACAGGGAGATCTCTTGAACTGGCAGATTGAAAAGACGGATGGCACCACCGAGGTCATCACCGTAAACAAAAAAGATTCGAATAAATACTAACTGACCCATATAAAGGAGGAACAACATGAGTGAATTATCCCATCTTGATGCACTCGAGGCAGAGGCAATCTACATTATAAGAGAAGTCGCAGCCGAGTGTGAGAAACCGGTAATGCTGTATTCCATCGGAAAAGACAGCTCCGTAATGCTTCATCTGGCAATGAAAGCGTTTTACCCGGAAAAGCCACCTTTCCCATTCCTGCATGTCAACACGACATGGAAGTTCAAGGAAATGATCAAGTTCCGTGACGAGACCGCCAAGAAGCTTGGAATCGAGATGATCGAATACATCAACGAGGACGGCGTGAAGCAGGGCATCAACCCGTTCGACCACGGCAGCGCTTACACCGACATCATGAAAACGCAGGCGTTAAAGCAGGCCTTGAACAAATACGGATTTACCGCTGCATTCGGTGGCGGACGACGTGACGAGGAGAAGTCCCGCGCGAAGGAGCGAATCTTCTCTTTCCGTAACGAGAACCATGCATGGGATCCGAAGAACCAGCGTCCGGAGATGTGGAAACTCTACAACTCCAAGATCCACAAGGGCGAGAGCATCCGTGTCTTCCCAATCTCCAACTGGACCGAGACGGACATCTGGGAGTACATCAAACGCGAGAATATCGACATCGTACCGCTTTACTTCGCAGCGGAGCGTCCGGTCATTGAGCGTGACGGACAGATCATCATGGTGGATGACGACCGCCTGAAGCTTCGCCCGGGCGAGAAAATCGTAAACAAGAGCGTGCGTTTCCGTACACTTGGCTGCTACCCGCTGACCGGTGGCATCGAATCCACTGCAACCACACTCGATGAGATCATCGACGAGACCTTAAGTGCGGTCGAGTCGGAGCGAACCACCCGAGTGATTGACAACGAGGCGGCAGGCAGCATGGAAAGAAGAAAAAGGGAGGGCTATTTCTAATGAGCGGATTACTGAAATTTATTACCTGCGGAAGTGTGGACGACGGAAAGTCAACACTGATCGGACATATTTTATACGATTCCAAGCTGTTGTACGCAGATCAGGAAAAAGCATTGGAATTGGACTCCAAAGTGGGAAGCCGCGGCGGCGCGATCGATTATTCGCTTTTGCTTGACGGACTGATGGCAGAGCGTGAGCAGGGAATCACGATCGATGTGGCATACCGTTACTTTACTACCGATAAGAGAAGTTTTATCGTGGCAGATACTCCGGGCCACGAAGAGTATACAAGAAACATGGCGGTCGGTGCATCGTTTGCAGACCTTGCAGTCATCCTCGTGGATGCAAAGCAGGGCGTGCTCGTGCAGACCAGACGTCATGCGAGAATCTGTGCATTGATGGGAATTAAATACTTTGTATTCGCTGTCAACAAGATGGATCTTGTGGAATACAGCGAGGATCGCTTCAAGGAGATCACCGCACAGATCGAGGAACTTTCCAACGAGCTTTCGCTTGCGAGCGTGCAGATCATTCCGGTTTCCGCAACCGAGGGCGATAATGTTACAAAGCGTTCCGATAAGATGAAATGGTATGACGGACCGGTGCTTCTTTCTTATCTTGAGGACATCGATGTCAGTGAGAAAAAGCAGGAGGATGGTTTCTATATGCCGGTACAGCGCGTGTGCCGTCCGGACCATACATTCCGTGGATTCCAGGGACAGATCGAGAGCGGCAGCATCGCAGTCGGCGATGAGATCATCACACTTCCGAGCAACGAGCATGCCAAGGTCAAGAGCATCTTAGTCGGTGATAAGAATGCGGACAGCGCCGATACCGGACGTCCGGTAACGATCCAGCTGGACAAGGAAGTGGATGTATCCAGAGGTTGTGTTCTTACAACCGTAGAGCTTCCGGTCAGCAAGAAATTTACCGCAACAATCCTGTGGATGGACGATCAGGAACTGACCGTCGGCAAGGATTATCTGGTCAAGATCGGAACGGAGACCATTCCGGGAATTCTTAAGAACATCCAGTACAAGATCGATGTCAACACCGGTGAGTACATTCCGGTCGGACGTCTCAGAAAGAACGAGATCGCAGTCTGTGATCTGGTACTTCAGGAAGAGAGCGTACTTGATGCCTTTTTATCTCATAAGACCCTCGGCGAGTTGATCCTGATCGATCGTATCACGAACATGACTTCCGCGTGCGGTGTTGTCGAGAATCCGGCACTTGATGAGAGCAAGGATGTCAAATGTGCATTCGTATCCGGCAACCTGAAAGCCAACGGAGACATCTTCGAGGAGTTCTACTATGACCTTGAAAGCATGACCGTATTCAAGGTACAGCCATCCGGCAAGACCTACACGATCGGAGACGAGATTCCGGTAGAGGGCGAGTCTTACCAGTATCCGGACAGCTTCGATGTTGTCGTGCTCCGCGATCAGGTAGCGGTACAGGTACGCGACCGCAAGATCACAGTCATCCAGCCGCTTGCGGATTATACATACAATGATGTACCGGTTATCAACGGACGCGGCTTTGCCGTACATGTGAGCAGCCAGACGGATCTTGATGTGTTCAAGGCAGAGCTTGCATCGGAGGGCAGCAGTATTTCCGAAACCTTCTTTAATAAATGGGTTGATTTTGAGACATATCGTAAGATCGTGTTCAAGGATCAGCATTGGAACTAATCTGCGGGATAGTTTTAAAAAGACGCGGCGGTATACTACGGTGTAAAGTAGTGTACCGCCGCGTTTGATTTCCATATCTTAGTATTCCTAGTAAAACAGTGTAAATTATATCTTGACAAACATACTTTAGTGGGGTATAGTGTTTATAACATATTAAACCTAGTAGAAAAGTATGAATTAAGGGAAACGCAAATGGGATTCAATACAGAACTTTTACACGGTACGAAAACCGGTGACCCGCACACAGGTGCGACTCTCACTCCGGTGTACCAGTCCAGTGCTTTCTTTCAGCCTTCGGCGGAGCAGCACGATAAGTTGTTTCATAATAAAGCCAACGGATACTCTTACACGAGAATCAACAATCCAACCATCGCAGCGTTCGAGGAACGCATGACGGTGCTGGAGAGGGGCGTTGCATCGGTTGCATGTGCCTCCGGTATGGCGGCGCTCACAAACGCACTTTTGAATATCGTAGGAAGCGGACAGGAGATCATCGCAAGCACGAGCCTTTACGGAGGAACGATCGATCTGTTTCATGATCTGGAAGCTTTCGGGATCAAAACGATTTTTGTGGACGGCGGAGATTTAAGCCTTGTGGAAAAGGCAATCACCGACAATACAAGAGCCGTCTTCGCGGAGACGATCGGCAATCCGAAGCTGGATGTCACAGACATTGAGGCGTGGGCAAAACTGGCACATGAGCACGGCCTTCCACTTGTGATCGATAACACGGTAGCAACCGCTTTTCTTGTGAGACCGATCGAACTTGGAGCCGACATTGTGATCAACTCCACTTCCAAATATATCAACGGCAACAGCAGCGCGATCAGCGGTGTGATAACTGACGGTGGAAAATTTAAGTGGAATGTGCAACAATATCCTGGTATGAAGGATTATATCAAGTTCGGCAGATTCGCTTTTACCGCGAAGCTTCGCAACGGACTGTTCCGGAATATGGGAGCCTGTATGGCGCCGCAGACGGCGTTTTACAATCTGCTCGGTATGGAAACACTGGGACTGAGGATGGAGAGAGCGTGTGACAACGCGGCGCGGCTTGCGGCTTACTTAGAACAGCTTCCGGGAATTATCGTAAATTATCCGGGACTGGAATCCAGCCCGTGGCACGAGGTGGCACAGAGAATTCTGGACAAGAGATACGGCGCGATCCTGACACTTCGTGTCGGAAGCAAGGAGAGGGCTTTTGCGATCATGAATCAGCTTAAGGTTCCGCAGATCGTATCCAACATTGGCGATACCAAGACACTGATCGTGCATCCGGAGTCAACACTTGCAGCACACAGCACGGAACAGGAAAAAATCGATGCAGCCGTCTATGACGATATGATCCGGGTGAGTGTCGGAATTGAAGACATCGAAGATCTGATCAGGGACTTCGAATCGGCAATCGCAGACACAGCTGATATTTAGAATTCGGGGATGTTCCCCGAATAGAAAAACGAGAGAGAGCACAGGATAAAAGGAGAACGTTATGGCAGTTGATTATGCAACATTAAAAAAAGGCGGTTTCATGCGCCAGAAGCAAAAGAATCATTTTTCCCTGCGACTTGCAGTTGTCGGCGGTAATCTGACCGCTGAGAACCTGAAGATCATCGCAGAGGTTGCGGATAAATACGGAGACGGACATGTCCATCTGACTTCCCGTCAGAGTGTGGAGATCCCTTTCATCAAACTGGATGATGTGGAAGAGGTTAAGGATGTGCTGGCAACCGGCGGATGTAAGCCGGGTGTGTGCGGACCGCGTGTCCGTACGATCACTGCCTGTCAGGGATCGGCTGTCTGCCCGAGCGGTAACATTGACAGCTATGACATTGCACAGAAGCTGGATGAGCGCTATTTCGCGAGAGAGCTTCCACACAAGTTCAAGTTCGGCGTGACCGGATGTCAGAACAACTGCCTGAAGGCAGAGGAGAACGATGTCGGAATCAAAGGCGCATTGATCATTGAGTGGGATAAGGATGCCTGCATCAACTGCGGAATCTGTGAGAAGACCTGCCGCGTGAATGCACTGAGCCAAAATGAGGCCGGTGACATCGTGCTGGATCAGGATAAATGTAACAACTGCGGACGCTGCGTGAAAGCGTGCCCGACGGACGCATGGAAGGGAACTCCGGCATTCGAGGTATCTTTCGGAGGACTGTTCGGTAACCGCGTATACAAAGGCGAGAATTACCTGCCGATCGTTCGGACAGAAGAGGAACTGTTCCGGATCACAGATGCGGCAATCCAGTTCTTTGATGATAACGCCAACCCGGGAGAGCGTTTCCGCATGACCATTGAAAGAGTAGGATTAGATAAATTTAAAAAAGTGATAGAGGAGGCGTACAATGGCTGATTACACAATTGACGAGAGAGTAGATATTACGGATGTGGTTTGTCCGATGACTTTTGTAAAAGCAAAAGTTGCGATGGAAGAACTGGAAGTCGGACAGGTGCTTGCAGTTACCATGAATGACGGCGAGCCGGTGCAGAACGTGCCGAGAAGCTTTAAGGAAGAAGGTCAGCAGGTGTTAAAGCTGATCGACAACGAGAATGGAACTTACGATCTGATCGTAAAGAAGCTGGAGGAGTAAGATGGCAGCAAGAATCAGCAAGGACAATTTCGAGGCAGAAGTCTTAAATTCAGAACTTCCGGTACTCGTGGAATTTTATTCCGATTCCTGCATTCCGTGTAAGCAGATGTCCCCGATCCTTGGCGGTAT
>CAVHWG010000002.1:0-7241 GCA_963639645.1 Firmicutes bacterium TM09-10
CCAAGTCCATTCCTCGCGAATGGATCAACGAAGCCGGCAACAATATTCTGCCGGAATTATACGAATACTTAAAGCCACTGATCCAGGGTGAAGTTACGGTATCCTACAAGGATGGCATTCCGGTCTATATGCCGGTAAGCCACTTAAAGCCGCACGCTTAATTTACCACGGATCCGGTGTTATGCTTTTCTTATTTCCTTTGAAAGGAGGAATATTTTATGGCAAAAAACACAACCCGCCTGACCGCCAGACGAAGGAAGCGCCGCATGCGCTCCATCGCTCTTGCAGTGCTGACCGGTACTGCAGTCGCGCTTGTCGGAGTCTATGTCGGTTTTGGCATTTATTACAACAAACACTTTTTCCCGAAGACAACGATCGGCGAGCTCGCCTGCGGCAATAAGACCGCAGATTATGTAGAGTCGAAACATATTGACGGAGCCAGTACCTATCTTCTGACGGTTTACGATCGGCTCGGCAACAAATTTTCGATCGCCGGACCTGACTTTGATTACCAGTACGAAGCATCCGGCGAAGAGGAAGCACTCCTTAAGAAACAGAACGGATTTACGTGGCCTGTGGAAATCTTCAAATCCCACAACTATGATATGAACCGCTCCTTCACCTACAACGAAGCGGCACTCGATGCTCTGATCGACGGATTGCAGATTTTCGATGAGGATTATATCACACAGCCAGAAGACGCGCGTATTGATCTGTCGGAAGACGACGCCAAGGTTGTGGATGAAGTGGACGGTAACGCTCCGATCCGTGACGAGATCCTGAGCGAGATCACACAGGCGGTAGACAATCAGGAGACAAAGCTTACACTCTCCGACGCCTGCTACGAAGAACCTGCCGTACATGCCTCAGACAGCATTATCAGTGATACGATGGCATCTATCACAAAGTATACATCATCCACGATCCACTATCTGATCGACGATGTCGACGAGAATTTAGATTCCAAGACGATCCTTCATATGCTCAACATCGGCGATGACGGAACTGTCACCTTAAACGAAGACAAGGTCTCACAGTTCGTACAGCACCTTGCCAGCACCTATAATACATACGGCGATGTCCGCAAATTCAAGACGTCATCCGGCGACACCGTCAAGATCGGCGGCGGCGATTACGGATGGGTCATCAGCAAAGCAAAAGAGGCGGAACAGATCAAGGAAGATCTCTCTGGCGGAGAACCGGTGGAGCGCGAACCGATCTACGAGCAGACCGCCAAGCAAAGCGGAACCAACGACATCGGCGATACCTATGTCGAGATTGATTACACAAAGCAGCATCTGTGGTATTACAAAGAAGGTAAGCTTGTCACGGAAACCGATATCGTCTCCGGCAATATTGCAAGGAAAAACGGTTCCCCGGACGGCGTATTTAAGATTGCGTATAAACAGAGAGATGCCACACTGGTCGGCGAGAATTACGCTTCCGATGTGAAATACTTTATGCCGTTTGCCTACAACGTTGGAATCCACGACGCAAGCTGGCGCAGCTCCTTCGGTGGTGAGATCTATAAGACCTCCGGCTCACACGGCTGTATCAATGTTCCTGAGAAGATTGCAAAGAAACTTTACGAGACACTTGAGGTCGGCACTCCGGTGATCGCATTCTATCGTGATCCGGTCACACTGATCACGGAGAACTGTAAGATTTCCAATGCATACTCTTATCAGGACCCGGACAAAGAAAAGGAATAATTCTTATCGATTTCAACAACTTATCGAAACACAAAAACGGATATCCACAAGCGGATATCCGTTTTCTAATATCATTCTTTCACTTAAGCGAACTGACTGTTGTACAGATTTGCATAGAATCCGTTCTGCGCAAGCAGTGTCTCATGATTTCCCTGCTCGATGATCTTACCATCCTTCATAACAAGAATCACATCCGCCTCGCGGATCGTCGACAGACGATGCGCGACGATAAAGCTTGTTCTGCCCTGCATCATCGTCAGGAACGCCTTCTGAATGCGGATCTCGGTACGCGTATCGATCGATGATGTCGCCTCGTCAAGGATCAGCATCGGCGGCAGACAGAGCATAACTCGTGTGATACAAAGCAGCTGCTTCTGTCCCTGCGACAGGTTGCCTCCGTCCTCCGTGATCACAGTGTCATATCCCTTCGGCAGACGCTTGATAAAGCTGTGTGCATGCGATGCCTTTGCGGCAGCGATCATCTCCTCTTCCGTCGCATCCGGCTTACCCATACAGATGTTGTCACGGATCGTACCTTTCTTCAGCCAGGTTTCCTGAAGTACCATACCGTAGTTGGCACGCAGGCTTTGTCTGGTCATATGCCGGATATCATGGTCGCTGACCTTGATCTTGCCGGAATTCGTGTCGTAGAAACGCATCAGAAGATTGATGAGCGTTGTCTTGCCGCATCCGGTCGGTCCGACGATCGCAATACGCTGGCCCGGTTTGACATGAAGGTTAAAGTCCTCGATCAGATGCTGCTCCGGTACATAAGAGAAATAGACATCCTCAATATCCACGGTTCCGTCCGCCGTCTCAAGCACATACGCATCCGCATCGTCCGGCACTTCGGCAGGTTCCTCGATCAGTTCAAAGATACGCGCTGCACATGCCAGAGCGTTCTGAAGCTCCGTAACAACGCCGGAAATCTCGTTGAACGGCTTTGTATACTGGTTTGCATAAGATAAGAAGCACGACAGATTACCTACGGTAAATGCACCACCGGTAAGAATTACCGCAAACGCACCGGCAATTCCGACTGCCGCATACACAATACTGTTGATAAAACGTGTACTCGGGTTCACAATGCTGGAGAAAAATGTCGCGCGCAGTGAGTACTTCTGCAGACGTTCATTGATCTCGTCAAACTCCTCAAGCGCCTCATCCTCATGGTTGAATGCCTGTACAACTTTCTGGTTTCCGATCATCTCCTCGATGAGCGCGGTCTGCTCCCCGCGTGTCTTCGACTGCAGCTGGAACATCGAATACGTTCTCTTTGCAATGAAGCTTGCCACAAAAAGCGAAATTGGCGTCAGAATAACAACCACAAACGTAATCTTGATATTGATCGTAAGCATGAAAATCAACGTTCCGATGATCGTCGCAAGACCGGTGAACAGCTGTGTAAATCCCATCAGCAGTCCGTCCGCAAACGTATCGACATCCGCGATGATACGGCTGACCATATCTCCATGAGAATGGCTGTCAATATAACTAAACGGCAGCTTCTCAATCTTGTCGAACGCATCTTTACGGATATCCCTTACAATATTGTAAGTCATGCGGTTGTTCGCCATATTCATGATCCATTGTGCAACAGCCGTGATTGCAATCACAATCACACCTTCCTTTGCCAATACCAGAATACCGTCGAAATCCACCTCCCCTTTTGTCAGGATCAGGTCGATCGCCTTACCAGTAATGATCGGGAAATACAGTGTCAGTGCCACGCTCACAGTTGCCAGAATGATCGACAACACAAGAAGCGGAATATAATGCTTCATATAATGAAGAACTTTCTTTAATGTTTCCATCTGTCCCTGTCTCTTCTCTTTGGACTGCATTATCTGACACCTCCTTCTTTGGATTTTTCTAAATCTTCTTTCTTAAACTGAGATTCGTAGATCTCACGGTAAACCTCGCAGTTACTCAGCAGTTCATCGTGAGTTCCGATGCCTGCCACCTGACCATCATCCATAACGATAATCTTGTCTGCGAACTGAATGGACGAAGTTCTCTGCGATACGATAAAAATGGTCTTATTTCCCTGTAAGTTACGAAGTGCGGCACGAAGTCTTGCATCCGTCGCAAAATCAAGTGCGGAAGCACTGTCATCTAAAATCAAAATATCCGGGTCCTTTACGACCGCACGTGCGATCGTCAGACGCTGCTTCTGTCCTCCGGACAGGTTGCGTCCTCCCTGCTCGATCATATGATCCAGCTTGCCTTCTTTTCCCTCCACAACGTCGGTTGCCTGTGCTACCTCGATGGCATGCCACAGTTCCTCATCCGTTGCATCCGGTTTACCCCAGCGCAGGTTCTCTGCAATCGTTCCCTGGAATAATACCGCTTTCTGCATAACGACACCGATCTTGTCACGAAGTTCGACCAGATCGTAGTCACGCACATCCTTACCGTCAACCGACACACTTCCCTTGGACACATCGTAGAAACGCGGGATCAGGTTGACCACCGAGGACTTACCGGAACCGGTTCCTCCGATGATACCGATCGTCTGTCCCTTTTTCGCCGTAAAATCAATATCGATAAGTGCCTCCTCCGAGGTGGATGCGTAGGACATCGACACATGCGAGAATACGACCGCATCATCGCCTGTATAAGGCTTGTCCTCAGCGCTCTTCGCCGGATTGTTCACGATCGTGGACTTCGTCTCAAGCACTTCCTCAATACGATTTCCGCAGGCGATCGCCTTATTGATCAAGATGATCAGATTTGCAAGCTTAACAAGCTCCACAAGTATCTGTGACATATAGTTGACGAGTGCTACCACCTCACCCTGGGTGATGATGCCGCCGTAAACCTGCTTACCGCCAACCCAGATAACTGCGATGATCGCACAGTTGATGATAATGTAGGTCAGAGGGTTCATCAGTGTGGAGATACGTCCGACCACAAGCTGCATATTTGTCAAAAATTCGTTGCTCGCATTAAACTCTCTCGCCTCATCCTCCTCTTTGTTAAAAGCCCGGATAACACGCGCACCTTCCAGGTTCTCTCTTGTATGTCCAAGCACCTGATCCAGTCCATTCTGCACTTTCTTAAAAAGCGGAATACTTGCCAGCATGACCGAGAATACAACAACGGACAGCAGCGGAATCGTCACAACAAACACGAGCGCAGCCTTCACATTGACGGTAAATGCCATGATCATAGCTCCGAATACGATAAACGGAGAACGTAAAAAAAGTCGAAGCACCATGTTCACACCCGACTGCACCTGATTGATATCACTCGTGATTCGTGTAATCAGCGTCGAGCTTCCGACAACATCCATCTCAGTAAATGATAAAGTTCCGATATGGGAAAAAAGCGAATGACGCAGCTTGGTTGCAACACCTACGGCTGCTTTTGCTGCGAAATACTGTGCTGTAATCGAACAGGTCAGTCCGACCAGCGCAAGTAAAACAAGAACGCCGCCCATCTTAATAATGTACGGACGATCCGATACTGCAATACCGCGATCGATGATTGCAGCCATGACCAGAGGCACGATCAGCTCGAACGAAGCCTCCAGCAACTTAAAAAGAGGTGCGAGAACGCATTCCTTTTTATATTCCCTTAGATAGATCAATAGTTTTTTCATGATATGTTCCTTTTCGAATCCCTTCTTAGTTTTATCCAGCAAGAAATTATATCATGCACAATTCTATGATTCAAGTAGCGCTCCCCTATGATTTGCTTTAAAAAAGTGCGTTTCGCCGAAAAAAGTTTATCCCACGCCAAAAAGGCCGGATGCAGCCAGCCTTCTCGTCGTTGAACATTTAATTAATGGCATCCGTGACAGTGTTTGCAGTCACCGCCACAAGATATGGATTTCCCATTTTTTTTATCTTTTATAAGACTCTTAGCAGCCAGTGCAACTACGATAAGCAATACAACTAATACGATTGCTGTACCCATTACAACCACTCCTTTCAAAATAGGACGACCCATGCATACGTTTTTCTGATTCGTTGTTAGTATACCCTAACCCTCATTAGTTGTCAACAACTTTATTAAGACTTTTTTACTAGCACATTTTCCAAATATATGATATAATTCTAACCATGTAGCAGAGCGCTACGTTCCAGACGAAAATTTGGAGGGGTAAGAATGCACAGTAATGAATCATCAGAAAACTATTTAGAGACGATCCTTGTATTAAGTAAAAAACTTCCGGTCGTAAGATCCGTTGATATTGCCAATGAACTTGGTTTCAAGAAGTCCAGCGTCAGTATTGCTATGAAGAATCTTCGTGAGAAGAATCAGATTACGGTAACAGATGCCGGTTTTATCTATCTGACCGACGCCGGCCGCGAGATTGCGGAAATGATCTATGAGCGCCATGAGCTGCTCTCGGAATGTCTGACGAAACTCGGTGTCGATCCGGAGGTTGCCGCAGAAGACGCCTGCCGTATCGAGCATGTGATCAGTGCAGAAAGTTTCGCCGCCATCAAATCCCATGTCGCGGATATTTTAAATATAAACAACTAATTACATAACCGGTCAAAGACGTAATAAAGCGGGTGAATCACTCACCCGCTTGTTTTTTATTCACAAATTCATTGTAAAAGGCCCGCTTCTCACACGGCTTTCCGTAATAATATCCCTGAATACAGTCCGCAGAGAGTTTTTCGATCTCATTCAGTTCCTCAATCGTCTCCACACCCTCGACACATACTTTAAGATCCACACTGTGTATCAACTGAATTACCTGCTTCATCAGCTGGTGCTCATAATCATTATTGAGTGCTTTCACCGTAAATCCGCGATCCAGCTTAATGATATTCGGCATCATATTGCCGATCGACTGAAGATTGGAATAACCGGTTCCGAAATCATCGATCGCGATCATTACGCCTTGATCCTTAAGCTGCTGCCACACTTTGCGCACGGCCGGAGAATTTTCCACATATCCGCTCTCCGTCAACTCAATGATCAGGCTGTCCGGGCTTAACCCATACCGCTTAAGGCCATCCATAACATCTTTCACAAAGTTGCTTTTCAGAATCTGTATATACGACAGATTGACCGTAATCTTGAAATCCGGTCGAACCTTCTGACAGTTTGCACACATCTCAAGTGCGCGATTCAATACCCATCTTCCAACCGGAATGATCAGTCCGCTTTCCTCAAGGATCGGAATAAACTTGATCGGCGGTATACTCTCTCCCTCCGAAGTCCAGAATCGCAGCAGACTCTCCGCCGCAAACAGATTCGCTCCGCCGCTTGTGATGATTGGCTGGAAATAGACATCAAAGCCTTCGAAATCATTTGATACAGCTTTCCGAAGCTCTACCAGAATCTTTCTCTTGCGAAGGAAACGCTCATAATCTTCCACTTCAAAATAGTAGACCTGATTCTTTCCGCGTGCCTTTGCCTCACTGAGTGCAAACTGCGTATATTTTAAAAGTTCATTGTAATCGACCTGTGCCAAAGCCTCTCCACCGATATATCCGCCGGAAATTGTAAAAAATGTGCGATAATTTTCTCTGTGGATCATCTGATCCACACGGCTTCGAATTGCCC
>CAVHWG010000003.1:0-1466 GCA_963639645.1 Firmicutes bacterium TM09-10
TTATAGCTCCAACTACTCATATCAAGCGCGTTGCCGGAAAATTCATCGTTATAATACAAATTCCATCCGTCCAAAGCGTTCGGATCGCTGTTTTCTCCTCCAACGGTAATATCAGAAATCTCCACATCTTCTGGTCTGTATGCATCCGGAGCTCCGATAAACTGATACTCAATATAGTTTGTTCCAACTTCTCCGCCTTTTTCTCCATTCATCGGATAACCGATTCTCAGTTTGAAATTCTCGGTAATCGGCTGAAACCACAGACCATATACATAATCGTCAAAATATCCCCACTGGTTCTTTGCAGAATAATTGACATATCCGTTTCCCTGATAATACCATCCGCTTGCTGCACTGTTGGAGAATTCAACCCATGATCCGGATTGCTCATTGTAATATTCGATTACGAACTTATCCAGTTCCTTATTCGTCGGATGATTGTCTGTCCCAGTTCCGCCAAGTGAAGGAAATACAACTCCTGCAGCTCCGGTCTCGCTATCTGCTGTAATGGTAGTTGCTCCGTTTGCATATACCTGATAGCTATCTCTGGTCGTATCAGAATAAGTAATCGTATAAACGATTGAAACATTCTCATTATCTTTGAGAGCAAGCTTTACATTAATGGAACCGCATTCCGCAACTTTGAACCAGTATCCATACTGTTCGATACCGAAGTTGGTATTATAAATCCAACCGCTTGCTGCATTATTATCAATATTGACATATGCACTGTCCGGTTCTCCTGCACCTTTGACATACGCAGCCAGATTATCTGCACCGGTCGAATAATTTGCTCCGTTTGCAACCGCATTGGGGAAAGCGATAAATCCACTTCCGGTACGGTTAGCCGAAATCGTTGATTCAGCAACCGGAACCAAAGCCGTCACAGACGATGTGTCTGTAGAATTTAAGATCATATTGTACTCAAGTGTAACACTCGGATTACTCTTGGAATACAACTGGATATAAGTACTTTCCTTAACCTTGAACCAGAATCCGTTTGCACCACCATCGGACCAATGCCCCCAGTTGCTGTTGTATACATATTGGGGCAGGGAATCAATATCTTTCCATGCTCCGTCAACTTTTACATTCACGCCAAGATCCGATGCCACATCACCCCATGATGCATCTCCGCCATTAAATTTCGGCATGCGAAATCCAAAGCTGGCCTCCGACAAACCGGATGCTGTAAACGTCGGTCCCTCATCATATGCCATAGACACAATCGTTGCGCCCGTTACCTCTGCCGCCATCACAGGCGCAATCGGCATCGTAATAATCCCTGTTACTGACATTGATATTGCCACAGCAAAGCTAAGACAACACTTCTTCCAATTTCTTTTCATGTTTTTCTTTCCTTTCCAATAACATTTTCCCATTTTCTTCTCCAAAAAGGTTATCCCCAGTGTACTGAAGTAAATTATTTTCGATAAGTATTCTTTTTACGAAAAGGTGTATTTTTT
>CAVHWG010000003.1:1476-7634 GCA_963639645.1 Firmicutes bacterium TM09-10
ATTCAGCATAATAAAAGCGAGACAAAACAATTTTGCCTCGCTTTCTATTTCATTAAAATCCATTAAAAAATATGCTTCTTCCGCAGGAAGATAAATATGATCACGCAGATAATGACGATCGTTCCGCAGATGATTCCGAATCCGTTCGGCACATGCGCCAAAGGCACCCACTGCGAATCCACATTCATTCCATAGATTCCCGACACAACTGTCGGAATAGCCATGATCAACGTGATGACGGTCAAAGACTTCATAATATTGTTCAACCGGTTATCAATGACTGACGATAAAAGTTCACGAGTACCATTGATGATATCTCGGTAGATTCCAGTCATCTCGATCGCCTGCTTGTTCTCGACGATCACATCTCCTAAAAGTTCCTTGTCTTCCGGATACTGCTCCAGTCTCTTATATCGAGTCAGGCGGTCAAGCACAACGCCATTCGCACGAAGGGATGTCGCAAAGTACACGAGTGTGGATTCCAACTCGTGCAGTGCGATCAAATCGACCTCTTCTGTATCGTCACCGACACGTTCCTCAATTTCTGTACGCATCTTGTCAATGATACGGAGGTCACTCTGATAGAGGACTGCGATGCGATACAGGATCTGATATACAAAACGAAGCTTTTTCTTCGTGCTGAATTCCTTCACGCGGTTATTTAAAAATGCCTGCAGCACCGGAGTATCCTCCGTGCAGACAGTAATGATCTCATCCTGTGTTACAATGATGCCAAGAGGGATGGTCGTATAGGACTCCTTCTCATGGCGGATCTCAATCGACGGAATATCCACAAGAATCAGTGTGTATCCATCCTGAAGTTCGATACGGGAACTCTCCTCTTCGTCAAGTGCGGCCAGCACGTCTTCAATATCCACACCCAAAGCATCCGCGACCATCTGGCCCTCCGCGACACTCGGATTCACCATCTGTATCCAGATTCCACTCTGGATCATTTCTTCTTCGTGGAGCTTGCGATCGTCTGTCTTATAATACTTAACCAAGGGATTGCCTCCTTTTCTACTGCCGTATATTACACGATGCGATGCAGCTTTCCGACCAGACTCTTGTTACGGATCATCGACAGATTATTGAGGAAGATCACATCGGCAGCGCCTTTTTCCTCTGCAAGATTGCTGACACTTCCTGTCCAGTAACGGTAATCTACCACATAAATGGTCTGATAATGGTCGACCAAAAACGGAATAAAAGCATTGCCAAAGGATTCTTTTACCACAACACACGCACTGCCGTCTGTCAGCGACTTATTCTCGATCTCTGTGTATGGATTGTCACTCGCAATAAATGTAGAGTACTTCAGTCCCGCCGCATAGTTGGACACATCATAGATGACCGGCCAGTCGTATTTGGTTCCGTCCGAAGCCGTCACATGAAGAATGCTCTCATCATGTGGCAAATACGCCGTAACCACATCCGGGTTTGCTTTCAGTTTTGCATCACTAGTATCATTATAGAAAGAACCGAGGAATCCGTCAAACTCTTTCGTCTCATATCCGCTTAATTCTTCCGGATCAATGCCTTTGACTGCGCAGAACTGTTCATACGCATAGTAAGCCCCAAGTGCGGTCCAGTGATGATCCGTGCGGAAATAAATATACTCGTTGCGGTGCTGCATCAAAGCATCATAGATATCGATCGTCTTTACCTTGTCGCTCATTTTTGACTGAATATTCTGCATCGCCTGATGCTGATCGGATGAATTGATCTCATCCTTAAGGTTATCCGGAAACGTAATCTCCGAGCTGAGAGGAATTACCATATCATACACATCTGCCTTGCCATCCAATGCCGCTGCAACTTTATTGACACTTTTGGCATAATTTCCTGCCACATCATCCAGATATGTATACAATTCATACGCAGCATCATTGATCGTAACCACAGTCTGATAGCTTTTCACTTTGCCAGCTGAGGTAATCTCCGGATACTGTGGTTCCGGCTCCTGACTCTCCGTCTCGGTCATGCCTTCTGTTCCGTCCGTATTCTCAGTTGTTGCAACGCTCTGACTCTCCTGCTGCTTCGTATCTTTTGTATTGTCGTCACTGCCTTTGCCGCAGCCGGCAAGCATTGTTGCCGCAAGTGCCGCTGCCAGCAGCACTGCGCTTATCTTCTTTGTATACATTCTTACATCTCCTTCTAACCCTTATCCACTCTTGCCTAAATACCTCCGGTCAGTTTGTAAATATTACGATCGGAGATAAAATTTGAAATATTGTATAACACAAGAACATCGGTAATCTCATGTTCCTGCAGATATGCCTTCAGATCACCGTTGTAATAACGCAGGTCGATCATATAAATATTCTCATAATTCTGTGTCAGAAACGGCGCAAAACTGTTTGCAAACGAATCCTTGATCACAAGCACATTTTTACCTTTTGCCGCAACATCGGCTTTCTGATTCTGCACATGTACTTCGCCGTAATTGCCACCGAAGAAAAAGGCATACTTATCCTTCTCTTCCAGCTTGCTGCGATCGTACACGCTGTCCGTCTCATCCTTTTCATCCATCGTCACAAGACAGTTCTCGCTTCCATACGATGCCCCGCCCTTCGGTCCGTATGTCCAGATTTCATCGTAAGCCGAGCCTGCATCCAGAATCTTGGAATAGAGACTTCCGCGGAACTTCTCGTTCTCCACAGTCTTATTCAGTTCATCCATCGGTGTCGCTTCATGTCCGGTACTCTCACACCACTTCTCATACGCATAATACGCGCCGTCCGAAGTCCAATGATGATCCGTTTTATAATAGATATATTCATCCGCGTGCGAAGACAACTCCTTGCGCACATCGATGAAATTGTAATCACCGATCGCTTTTTTCACTTCATCAATATAAGCAGCCTGATCAAAAAGGCGTGCGTTCTTTGGAAGCTTATCCTGCATGATCAGTCCGGATGTCGGAACAAGAAGAAACGATAAATGATCCTTATCGATCGTCTCGGATGCATCCGCAAAATAATCTTCAACCGCCCTGATATTACGGGCAACCAGTTTATCATCCACATCTTCCGGCGTAATCTTCTCGAAATCATAGCCATCCTTGCCTACATAGGCACCACCGATATCCGTGTCGCCACAGGCCTTCTGAATACCAGTCTTGATCGTGATCCATTCGTCGCGGAAACAGATCTGATCTCTTAAATAATCTTCGAGTCCATCCTGAAACTTACCGCTTAAGATATTATCCACGGACAATTTCGGAGGCTCTGCGAGATAACGATTCTCGTTCGGCGAAAACTTGCGATCCTTCATCAGAAGGCTTCCGCCCGAAATCAATACGAGAAACGCTATAAAAACGATAACAATTGTAAGTCTTGCTTTCTTCATATTATATAACACCTCAAACCCTTGTACGTGACATTGCTAGAACCGGAAATACAAAAACGGATTGTAGCTGTCACCGACAAGAAATGCGAAAGCCAGCACAAGTAACACAAGCATGATCACTGACTTTGCGACTGTATAGCGTACCGAATTCACACCGATATTGTAGATATTACCATCTTTCCACGCATCCTCTTCTGCCGGATTTTTCACCCTTTTTGCAAGGAACTTCTTCAACCAGAAACGATGGTCGATCGAGCAAAGTACGAGTGCAACAAGAAGAACCGCATTGCTGGACAGGAAGTAGAGGAAATCCGAATCCACGCCGCGCACACCGATACCAAACATTGCTTTCAGATATGCGGTGAGCTGACTCATATCCGTCTGTGCAAAGATCGTCCAGCCGATGATCACAAGGAACATACTGTAAATATGACCGATCCACGCCGGAGTCTTGTTCAGCCACTTCAAAAGGAACAGTTTCTCGATCATGAGAAGCATTCCGTAATAAACACCCCACATCACGAAGTTCCAGTTTGCGCCGTGCCACAATCCGGTCAGCATCCATACAACCATGATATTAAAAAGCTGACGCTTCATTCCCTTGCGGTTGCCGCCAAGCGGAATGTACACATACTCACGGAACCATGAACTCAGCGAAATATGCCATCGTCTCCAAAATTCGGTAATCGTCCTGGACATATACGGGAAGTTAAAATTCTCCAGGAAATGAAAACCGAACATTCTTCCGAGTCCGATCGCCATATCCGAATATCCCGAAAAATCAAAGTAAATCTGGAACGAATACGCAATCGCACCGAGCCATGCGGTCGCAGCGGACATCTGATTCAACTGTGAAATCGTATCCCAGAGACTTCCGATCTGATTTGCAAGAAGCACCTTCTTGGCAAGACCGACGGAGAAACGGAATGCTCCCTCCGAGAAATCCTCAAGGCTGACCTTGCGGTTCTCAAGATCTCTGGCAACCGTCTTATACTGTACGATCGGTCCTGCGATCAACTGCGGAAACAGTGTTACATACGTTGCGAAATCCAAAATGTTTCGCTGCGCAGGAATTACCTTGCGGTACACATCGATCGTATAGGACATCGTCTGGAATGTATAGAACGAGATACCGATCGGCAGCGCAATATGTAGCAGCGACAATCCCGCTCCAGTGATCGTGTTCAGGTTCCCAATAAAGAAATCTGCATACTTAAAAAACCCGAGGATTCCAAGGTTTCCACATAAATCAATAATCAGAACAACCTTTGCTTTCCCCGGACAGTTTTTCTTCTGGAAGTGTTCAATTAAAAGACCATTCGTATAATCAAATACCGTGGAGAACAGCATGATAAGAACATATACCGGTTCTCCCCAGGCATAGAAGATCAGACTGGCGATAAGAAGCACCACGTTCCGACCTCTGCCCGGACAAATATAGTGTAAGAATAATACGATCAGTAAAAATGCTAGTAAAAATACGAAACTGCTGAATACCATACTATTTAAACGCTTTCTCTATTATTTCTTTGGCACCGTCCGAATCATCGGATACGCACAGGATCACATACTGATCCTTCTGCTCAAGTACCGCATTGCCGATTCTCTTGGACTCTTCCGGAATGTAATCCTGGAAAGAATCTGCCTGATCATCGAGATAGGTCTGTACATTGTCCTTCACGGCCGCTGCGGTATCCTTATCCGGAGCTTCAAATACAGCGACCTCTTCCGCTGTACTTCCGCTTCCCATATATACATAGGATTTTACACCTTCCGGCACCTCAATATACATAGAAACATCATCATCGCTGATCTGCTCCAATGTATCGTCATAACTGATATCCGTTGCCAGCGAAGAAGCGAGTGCTGCCGCATCGATCGTCTTCGCTTCGCTTCCGCATGCAGCGAGCAAAAGCATACCTGCAGCAAGTGTTGCTACCAAACCAGATTTTTTCATTATTTGTCCTCTCTATCCTAATATTGGTCACGCAGGCAGATTCCGGGGAGAATCCGTCACGCATTCATTCATGCCCTCAATATACCCCCGAAAAAAGCCTATGTAAAGGCTGCCCACACATTCTTAAGTAATTCTTAAATACTTTTTGACTTTCTTAATTATTCTTCTTTTTGCCGAATACTATTCCGTGATTCCGGAGTATTTTTCAGACTGCACACGAATCAGTTCGTCATCGTCAAAATAGTTGATCCGCATCGCGCGTTTTACCTCGGAAAGTGTCTGTGCGGCGGTCTCTCTTGCCACATCACTTCCCTTCTTAAGCATCTCGTATACGGCAGGAATATCCTTCTCGAATTCCGCTCTGCGCGCACGGATCGGAGCAAGTTCCTCCTGAAGCACGTTATTTAAGAACTTCTTGACTTTCATATCGCCAAGTCCGCCTCTTGTATAGTGTTCCTTCAATTCGTCCAGATTATGATAATCCGGTAAATATTCTTCAAAATGTTCCGGCTTGCTGAACGCGTCCAGATACGTGAATACGCTGTTGCCTTCCAGATGTCCCGGATCGGATACCTGAATGTGGGTCGGATCCGTGTACATACTCATGACCTTCTGCTTTACATCCTTCTCGCTGTCCGCCAGATAAATACAGTTGCCGAGCGACTTACTCATCTTCTGCTTACCGTCCGTGCCCGGGAGCCGCATGCAGGCCTCATTCTCTGGAAGCAGTACATCCGGCTCAACCAATACTTCATCATAAATAGAGTTGAACTTGCGGACGATCTCGCGCGTCTGTTCGATCATCGGAAGCTGATCCTCGCCAACCGGAACGGTCGTTGCCTTAAATGCA
>CAVHWG010000003.1:7644-8255 GCA_963639645.1 Firmicutes bacterium TM09-10
GACTGATCGGATAAGTAAAGAATCCAACCGGAATACTTGCCTCGAAATTACGCATTTTGATCTCAGACTTTACGGTAGGATTACGCTGCAGTCTGGATACGGTTACGAGGTTGGCATAGAAAAATGTCAGCTCCGTCAGTTCCGAAATCTGTGACTGGATAAAAAGCGTTGACTTTGCAGGATCAAGACCTGCAGATAGATAGTCAAGTGCTACCTCGATAATATTCTGGCGAACCTTCTCCGGATTATCAAAATTGTCCGTCAAAGCCTGTGCGTCCGCAATCATAATAAATGTCTTATCGAACTCTCCCGAATTCTGTAATTCCACACGTCTTCTGAGAGATCCAACGTAATGTCCTACGTGTAATCTTCCGGTAGGACGGTCTCCCGTTAAAATAATTTTGCCCATATCTATATTCTCCTAAACCTGCATTACTAAAATTAGAATCTAACCCATATAAACTTTAGCAAATCGCTATGTCAATGTCAACCGTTTCAGGCGTTTGTGAGAAGAAAGTAATCGTTGCATTTTTCACTTTTCCCATCACGATTATTACAAACAAATATTGCATCCGCTCTCACTCGGAAGTATCATAATATTATTATATCCT
>CAVHWG010000004.1:0-2092 GCA_963639645.1 Firmicutes bacterium TM09-10
AGCCTGTTTCAAGGCTTGGTGGAACTTTTTTGGATTTGAATGTGTCAAACTCCCGCATATAGCACATGTTTTTGAGATTGTCATGCTTTTTATGTTAATAATATGCAATTCCGTTGTGCTTGTTAAGGAGGGAAGACAATGTTATAATAAAGCAAATTAAGTGATAAGAGGTCATATCATGTTTCGTAAAACAATTGATGAATTACAGGAAGATACAAGAGAAAAACAGATCATCGATCTGCGCAGCGAGGACGATTTTGAGAAAGAGACTTACCCGGAGGCGATGAATCTGTATTGGGAGGAGCTCGGGGAACGGATTGACGAGGTCTCGAAGGACATGCCGGTCTACCTGATCTGCTACACCGGTCAGAAGAGTGATGAGATCGCGCAGGATCTGCAGGCACAGGGCTACGAGGCCTACAGTGTGGAGGGTGGCTACCGCGCCTATTTGAGAAAAAAGCTTGCCGATTTCATGAAGCCGGACGAGGACCAGAAGGAGCGCCTCGAGGATCGCACGAAGGATGTGGAGCGGAGCATCATCAAGAAGTTTAAAAAGACGATCTGGCGTCCGTTTACCAAGGCGATCAACGAGTATGAGATGATCAAGGATGGCGATAAGATTGCCGTGTGTATTTCCGGTGGTAAGGATTCCATGTTGATGGCAAAGCTTTTTCAGGAGCTGGAGCGGCACGGAAAGAAGAATTTTGAGGTTGTCTTTCTTGTGATGAATCCGGGATATAATGAAGTCAATTATGAGACGATTCTGAATAATGCCAAGATCTTAAATGTACCGATCACGGTATTCCGCACGGAGATCTTTGATACGGTTGCGGATATTACGGATTCACCGTGCTATCTGTGTGCGCGTATGCGAAGAGGATATCTGTACAGCAAGGCAAAAGAACTCGGCTGCAACAAGATCGCATTAGGACATCACTTTGATGATGTGATCGAGACGATCGTGATGGGAATGCTCTACGGGGCACAGATTCAGACGATGATGCCGAAGCTGCACAGCACGAATTTCCCGGGAATGGAACTGATCCGTCCGCTGTATCTTGTGCGAGAGGATGATATCATTCACTGGGCGAGATACAACGATCTGCATTTTATCCAGTGTGCATGCCGTTTTACAGAGAATTGTGCGTCATGCGGCGGAACAGAGAAGGGATCGAAGCGGGCGGAGATCAAGGAACTGATTCATTCTCTCGAGAAGCAGAATCCGTATGTAGCCAAGAATATTTTCCGAAGCGTTGAGAATGTAAATCTGAATACCGTAATTGGCTATAAAAAGGACGGCGTGCGTCATAATTTTTTAGATAATTATGAAAATAGTTTGGGAATTTCCTATACTAATAATAGGCATTTTTTAGATTGCTTATCGATGGCATAAGGGGAAGAAAGCATGCAAGAAAACAACGGTGGAAATTTATTTGAACTTTTCTGTGGAATGATCGAGGCGTTCGATCCGTGTATGGATGATTATCTGTACGTTTTTGATATGCAGAATGATCAGTATTACATTTCCAAGAAAGCGATGAAGCGGTTCGCGATCCCTTCTTTTCAGTTTACGAATGTGCTTGTGACGCATCAGACGTTTGTATATCCGGAGGATTGTGAGATACTGGTCGCAGATCTGAATGCGTTGCTGGCGGGAGAAAAATTGGAACATAACCTTACATACCGATGGATTGGTGTGGAAGGTGAGCCGATCTGGATCAACTGCCGTGGCAGGATTATCATCGGATCGGACGGACATCCGGAATATCTGGTCGGATGTATCAATGAGGCAGGCACGAAACCGATCGCGGACAACGTCAGCGGTCTGTTGGAGAGTGTTGCGATCAAAGATACCTGGAACGAAAAGCATAGTACATTATGCAACGGTTTTGCACTTCGCATCGGTATTGATGGTTTCAAGACCATTAACGAGAAGATGGGCGTGGAATACGGAGATTTTATTCTGCATGAGGTTGCAAGCTGTATTGTAGAATGTATGAATGAGCATCAGAAAGTATTCCGTATCGTAGCGGATGAGTTCCTGATCATCGAGACGGAGACCGGAACACAACAGGATGCCAAGATGTTATAC
>CAVHWG010000005.1:0-14821 GCA_963639645.1 Firmicutes bacterium TM09-10
GCATTTCTATCAGTTGGTTGATGTGGATGAGCCGAATACCTTTCGTAATTTGTTCCCATATGAAGAAATCCCGAAGATCGCGTTCAACGATCGAATCGTTCCGCATAACATGCCGGAAGATATCTGGATCACCGACACAACGTTTCGTGATGGACAGCAGTCCCGTGCACCGTATACGACGGAGCAGATTGTCACCATCTACGATTATTTACATAAATTAGGCGGCCCGAAGGGCAAGATCCGCCAGAGTGAATTCTTTTTATACAGCAAGAAGGATCGTGATGCAGTATACAAATGTCTGGAGAGAGGTTATAAGTTCCCTGAGGTAACTTCCTGGATCCGTGCGAGCAAGCAGGATTTCCAGCTGGTTAAGGATATCGGACTTCGTGAGACTGGAATTCTTGTAAGTTGTTCCGATTATCATATCTTCTATAAGATGAAGATGAGCCGGCGTGAGGTTATGAACCTCTACTTAAGTGTCATCCGTGATTGTCTGGAGACCGGTATCAGCCCGAGATGTCACCTGGAGGACATTACCCGTTCCGATATCTACGGATTTGTGATTCCGTTCTGTGTGGAACTGATGAAGCTGCAGGATGAATACAAGATTCCAATCAAGGTTCGTGCATGTGATACGATGGGATACGGTGTTAACTTCCCGGGTGCCGTAATTCCGCGAAGCGTGCCGGGTATCATCTATGGTCTGACCACGCATGCCGGTGTGCCTTCTTCACAGATCGAGTGGCATGGACACAATGATTTCTATAAGGCGGTTAATAACTCGACAACCGCATGGCTGTATGGTGCAAGCGGCGTCAATTGTTCTCTGTTCGGAATTGGTGAGAGAACCGGAAATACTCCGCTTGAGGCTATGATCTTTGAGTATGCGCAGCTTAAGGGAACGCTTGATGGAATGGATACGACTGTGATTACGGAACTTGCTGAGTACTTCGAGAAGGAGCTTGGTTATAAGCAGCCGAGCAGAACACCTTTTGTCGGAAGCAACTTTAACGTGACAAGAGCCGGAATTCATGCGGACGGACTCCTGAAAAATGAGGAGATCTACAATATTTTTGATACCGGAAAATTCCTGAATCGTCCGCCGCTTGTTGCGGTATCAAACACATCCGGACTCGCCGGAATCGCACACTGGATCAACAATTACTACCATCTGCCGGATGACCGCAAGGTCGATAAGAATTCACCGCTTGTCAAACATGTCAAGGAGTGGGTTGATGCACAGTATGACGACGGCCGTGTGACGGTGATCACGGATCAGGAACTTGTTGTAACAATTACCGACATATGCAAAGAGCTTGGTATTGTATTATAACGCAAAATTCGATATTATATTAAGGTGTGATAAATAATTATGTCAGACGATCATTCTTCGTTAAGCGCGAGAGTCTTTCACGCGATTCGAGAAGATATTTTAAATGGTAAATACCAGGCGAACGAGGAACTTAAGGAGAAATCCATTGGTGAGGAGCTGGGCGTCAGTCGCACGCCGGTGCGCGAGGCACTCCGCCAGCTTGAACTGGAGGGACTCGTAAATATTATCCCGAATAAGGGAGCCTTCGTTGAGGGAATTACCCTTAAAGATGTCAAGGATATCTATGAGATCCGGGCACTTCTTGAGGGCTTATGTGCCCGCTGGGCAGCCGAAAACATCACGAAGGAACAGATCGAGGAACTCGAGGAGAATGTTTTCCTGTCGGATTTCCATTACTCCAAGGAGAACTGGGATCAAATGGTGGAACTGGACAACCGGTTCCATGAGCTTGTGTATGAGGCCTGCGGCAGCAAGGAGCTGACGCATGTGCTTCGCGATTACCATCATTATCTGCAGCGAATCCGTAAGATAACGCTTGAACAAAAAACACGGGCGCGTGCATCCATGGACGAGCACCGCAGAATCGCTGAGGCACTGAAAGCAAGAGATGCCAAGGCGGCGGAGGAGTATGCGAGAGCTCATATCCGTAATACCATGGCGAACATGGATAAGTACGGGTGGGAAAATTTGATGAAACAATGAGCGGTGCCAAAGAAGAAAGGGGCAGACCGATCGTGCTTGCACGAGGAGGACTGGACGTTTCTTCTTTGATTGGGCGAATGTCCAGAAAAGGCGAGAAAATCTTTGATTATCCGAGACATGCACCGCGAATGAAGCCACCCCCGCCTCTAATATGGGCAGGGCTGAATAAAATAGAATTTGAAAAAGGAGACAAACATGGACAAGATTAAGATGACAACCCCTTTGGTCGAGATGGATGGAGATGAGATGACCAGAATCCTCTGGCAGATGATTAAAGATGAACTTCTTCTTCCGTTTGTTGATTTGAAAACCGAATATTATGACCTTGGACTTGAAGAGCGTAACCGCACAAACGATCAGGTTACGATCGATTCTGCCAATGCAACCAAGAAGTACGGTGTCGCTGTTAAGTGCGCAACCATCACTCCGAACGCTGCGAGAATGACAGAGTACGACTTGAAAGAGATGTGGAAGAGCCCGAACGGAACGATCCGTGCGATGCTCGACGGAACGGTCTTCCGTGCTCCGATCGTTGTCAAAGGCATCGAGCCGAATGTTAAGACATGGGAGAAGCCGATCACAATCGCAAGACATGCATACGGTGATGTCTACAAAGCAAGCGAGATGAAGATTCCGGGACCGGGCAAAGCAGAACTGGTATTTACTGCTGAGGACGGAACTGTTACAAGAGAATTGATCCATGAATTTAAGGGCGCAGGTGTCATTCAGGGACAGCATAACTTAAACGATTCCATTACAAGTTTTGCACACAGCTGTTTTAAGTATGCATTAGATACAAAGCAGGATCTATGGTTTGCAACAAAGGATACGATCTCTAAGAAATACGATCATACATTTAAGGATATTTTCCAGGAAGTGTATGACAATGATTATAAAGAGGCATTCGAGAAGGCCGGAATCGAGTATTTCTATACTTTGATCGATGATGCCGTTGCCCGTGTTATGAAAGCAAAAGGCGGATTTATCTGGGCCTGCAAGAATTATGACGGCGATGTTATGAGTGATATGATCAGCTCAGCGTTCGGTTCACTTGCCATGATGACATCCGTACTGGTCTCTCCACACGGATATTATGAGTATGAAGCTGCTCACGGAACCGTACAGAGACATTATTACAAGCATCTGAAGGGAGAGGAAACCTCAACGAACTCTGTAGCAACGATCTTCGCATGGACCGGTGCACTCCGAAAGAGAGGAGAACTTGATCAGATTCCGGAACTTTGTGCTTTTGCGGATAAACTCGAAAAGGCATGCCTTGACACCATCGAGTCAGGATCGATGACGAAGGATCTGGCTTTGATCACAACAATTGAAAATCCGACTGTATTAAACAGTGAGAATTTTATCAAGGCAATCCGTGCCAATTTAGAGAAAGCGCTCTAATTAAGAAGATTACCCTGAGTCGATATAGGAAAATTTTGTGTGTTAAATTTTTCACACATTGACAGTTTTGTATGAAAATCCTATAATTGACTTAGGGTTTTTGTTTAACCAAAACTGGAATTGGAGGGTTAGATTTTGGAAAAAGAAATATCGCAGGCTGTCATACGCAGAATGCCAAGATATTATCGTTATCTGGGAGAACTTCTTGAAGAGGGAGTGGAACGGATCTCTTCCAATGATCTTAGTCGCAGAATGAGAGTGACAGCGTCCCAGATTCGTCAGGATCTCAATAACTTCGGGGGATTCGGACAGCAGGGTTACGGCTATAACGTACAGTTTTTATACGATGAAATAGGCAAGATCTTAGGCTTGAATGAGACACACAATATTATCGTGATTGGAGCCGGTAATCTGGGTCAGGCGATCACGAACTATGTAAAATTTGAAAAATTCGGATTTATTATTACAGCGCTTTTTGATGTGAATCCGAAGCTGAAGGGACAGACGGTGCGTGGCATCCCGATCTATCTTATGGATGAGCTGGATGAATACTGTAAGGGACATGAGGTGGATATCGCCGCACTCACACTTCCGAAAGAGAAAGCCGATGAGACGGCGCAGCATCTGGTTGGCCTTGGAATCCATGCAATCTGGAATTTTGCACACGTGGATCTGGATCTCAGCGATAATCAGGTTGTGGTTGAGAATGTTCATTTGTCGGATTCGTTAATGCAGTTATCTTATAATATTGTGAAGAATTCGTAAATATACAGACAGGATTTGAATTGGCTGGCAATATTTCGAGGTGGTTCAAATGAAAAATAGAGAAGAATTTCGTAAGGCGTTGGAACATAAGAAGATACCGCTTCTTGTGCTGGATCAGAAGTGGCATCGGCTTTTTGCCGTCCATGGAAAGACGGAGGAGATTCGCAGTACGGAGACAGAACTGAACAATCTGCTTGCAAGACAGGGGAAACTGAATTCGGATCTGAAAGATTACAAGAAGGTCAAGAATCAGTTGATGGATGATATCGTTCAGAACATGGAAGGCTCTGAGGGCGATTCGTCCGATAAGGAGAAAGTGCGCGATAAAGATAAACGTATGATCGATGAACTCAATGAGCGGATTGATCAGGCGGAAGCGGAACTTCTGGAGTTACCACCGAAGATGAAGGCGGTCAATGAGAAACTGATGATCTTAAGCATGGAGTATTTCTATGCAAAGATCAAGATCAATGCGCAGGAATCCAAAGAAATTGATGAGTGGATCAAACAGGTACGTATTGATCTCAAAAAAAATATTATCAAGAAACAGAATCGTGACATCAACAACCGGGAAATGTATGCATATCTGCATGATATCTGTGGACCGGAAGTTTTAGATATGTTTGATGTGGAATTAAACGATTCCGATAAAGAGAGTTAGGAGGATTGCCTTGCAATATCTGGTATCCGGAAAAGAAATGAAGCTTCTCGATCAGAATACATCCACCGCGTTCCATGTGCCTGAACTGGTACTGATGGAACAGGCGGCGATGGCTTTTGTCAGGAAGCTTTTCTTACTACAGAAAGAATATCATAAAGAAATAAAAAGCGTTCTGATATTGTGCGGAAGCGGCAACAACGGCGCGGACGGACTTGCAATCGCAAGACTTCTGATGCAACAGGGGCTTGTTGTATGTGTGTGTCTGTGCGGTGAACATGCAGGACATTCTACGAGTGCTTCCTACAAGACGCAGAAAAGTATCTGTCAGGCATATGCGATCCGCATGGAAAAAGAAGTGCCGCAGGAAACATTTGACCTTGTGATCGATGCTTTGTTTGGCATCGGACTTTCACGCAATATCGAGGGCGAACTGGCGGATGTCATTGATCATGTCAATACATGGGATGCATGGAAGGTTTCCGTGGATATCAGTTCCGGTGTACATGCGGATGACGGCGCGGTATTGAATGTGGCTTTTGCTGCGGATGATACGATTACGTTTTCATTTGGAAAAATAGGACAGTATCTGTGGCCGGGCAATGAGGCATCCGGCAGAGTTTCGGTTGTCCCTATGGGAATTACGCAGGCGAGTTGGATGGAACGAAAGCCACATCTGGCAGTACTTGAGGAGAATGACCTTGCAAGACTTCTGCCGAAACGATCCGATCATTCCAATAAGGGAACCTACGGTAAACTTCTGGTGATCGCCGGCTCTGTCAATATGGCAGGGGCAGCAATCCTGTGTGCGCGTGCGGCGTATCGAAGCGGAATCGGACTTGTCAAGGTGCTTACTGCGGAAGAGAACCGACTTGCACTTCAGACACAGGTCCCGGAAGCAATCCTTGCAACCTACGGCACGAAAATTGATGAAATGCAGGTGATCGAAGCTTTAAAGTGGGCCGATGCTGTTGTGCTCGGACCGGGAATCGGCACAGAGCGCAGTGCCCGTAAACTGGTTTCACTTGTTTTGAAAAACTGTGCGGTGCCGCTTTTACTTGATGCGGATGCACTCAACATTCTGGCAGAAGAGCCGGAGCAGCTTCTTCGTCCGCACACGGACATGATCGTGACGCCGCATCTAGGGGAGATGGCAAGACTTACGGGAGATGCGGTCTCGCTGATTCAGACAAGACTGGTCGAGTCGGCATTTACCTTTGCACAGACCTATAACGTGGTGTGTGTACTCAAAGATTTTCATACGGTGACCGCGATACCGTATGCGTTAGGCTATCTGAATCTGAGTGGTAACAATGGTATGGCGACTGCGGGAAGCGGAGATGTGCTCTCCGGTATCATCGGAGCGTTGCTTGCACAGGGGATGACTGCGGATCTTGCAGCTCCGCTCGGCGTGTACATTCACGGACTTGCCGGCGATTCTGCCGCGGAACACAAAGGAGAGAGTGCTTTGATCGCAACGGATCTGATCGAAGCTTTACCGGATGTGTTTACGGCACAGAAATTAAAATAAAGGAAAAGCATAGGAGCAAATTTATGGAGAAATATCGTGTATATGCAGGCATTGACTTGGATGCTGTGCGATATAATATGGAATCAATGCATAAGAATATAAAAGAGGATGCGAAGATGATCGCGGTCGTTAAAACAAACGGCTACGGACACGGCGCAATGCGCATCTCGAGGGAAGTGGAAGACCTTCCGTATCTGTGGGGATATGCGGTGGCGACCGTTGATGAGGCAAAGGAGCTGCTTGCGGATGGAAGAACGAAACCGATCCTGATCCTCGGCATCACATTTCCGGATCAGTTTGAATCGATTGTGGAGGAAGATATCCGTCCGGCAATCTCTGGGTTTGCAGCGGCGAAGGCTTTATCGGAAGTGGCGGTCAGCAAAGAAAAAATGTGTTCCATTCATATTGCGGTGGATACCGGAATGAGCCGCATTGGATTTCAGGTAACGGAAGAAAGTGCCGATATTATTGCACAGATTGCGGCTCTGCCGAATATTAATATAGAAGGCATCTTTACGCATTTTGCGCGTGCGGATGAATTGTCAAAGGAGCCGGCCTATGCACAGATGGCGCTTTTTCAGGAGATGATCGATATGCTTGAGGCGAGAGGCGTCAGGATTCCGCTTCATCATTGTTCAAACAGTGCCGGAATCGTTGAGATTCCGGAGGCCAACATGAATCTGGTACGTGCAGGAATCACGATGTACGGTGCGTGGCCGTCGGAAGAGGTGAGAAAGGATATCATTGATATTCACCCTGTGATGTCTTTAAAGAGTCACATCGTTTTTATCAAGGATCTCGAAGCGGGAAGACAGATCAGTTACGGCGGTATCTATGTGACGGACTCTAATAGGAGAATCGCGACGATTCCGGTCGGCTATGGTGATGGATACGCGAGAAGCCTTTCCAATAAGGGGTATGTCCTGATCCGCGGGAAAAAAGCGCCGATCTGCGGAAGAGTCTGTATGGATCAGTTTATGGTCGATGTCACAGACATTCCGGAGGCAAAGGAGGGGGATGCGGTCACACTTCTCGGTCGTGACGGAGATGCCTGCATTACACTTGAGGAGCTCGGCAGATTATCAGGACGCTTTAATTATGAGTTTGCCTGCCTGATCACCCCTCGTGTGCCGAGAGTTTACTTCAAAAATCAATCGAAAAAATAATCGATTGTATACGCTCGATAAAATTGGAAATACTACAGGTATAACAATTTATGGAGTGAAAGAAGTATGGTGATTCAAAGAGGAGATGTCTATTACGCAGATTTAAGACCGGTCGTCGGCTCGGAACAGGGGGGTGTCCGACCGGTTCTGATCATTCAGAACAATGTCGGCAACCGTCACAGCCCGACGGTAATCTGTGCTGCAATCACGTCGCAGATGCATAAGGCAAAGTTGCCGACACATGTGGAGTTAAATTGTGACAAGTATGATCTTGCGAAGGATTCGGTTGTTCTGTTGGAACAGCTTCGTACCATCGATAAAAAAAGGCTTAAGGATAAGGTCTGCCATCTTGACAACCAGATTCTTGTCAAAATCGATAAAGCCTTGGAAATCAGCCTGGAACTGTTTACATAACTTGACGTAAAGCGGTACACATGGTATGATTTTGAAGATTTACTATAGTCGGGGCGTTGAGAAAGGTTCCTAATTGAACAAAAGGAGAGAGTTATATGGATGAGGGCGCGAGTCCCAACCGGACAAATTTTATTAAGAAATTCATGAATTTTGTAAAAAATCCGTCGTCACGTGATGATGATGTGACAGAGGAAGAAATCATTTCGATGGTCAATGAAGGACATGAACAGGGTGTGCTTCTTGCTTCCGAGGCGGAGATGATCCATAACATTTTTGAATTCGGTGATAAAGAAGCTAAAGACATTATGACACACCGGAAGAATCTGATTGCGATCGACGGCAATCTGTCCTACAACGATGCGGTGTCTTTTATTATTGAGAACAGCAAGTCACGCTATCCGGTTTATCTCGATGACATCGATAATATTATCGGTGTCCTACATATTAAAGATGCGTTTGCGTTTGCACAGAAAAATGAGGTGTTTCGAACTTCTATCAAGGATATTCCGAATCTGATCCGCGATGTTGATTTTGTGCCGGAGACACTGAATATTCATACGCTTTTTAAGACGATGCAGGCAAAGAAAAGCCATATGTTCATCGTGGTGGATGAATACGGACAGACTTCCGGAGTTGTCGCGATGGAGGATATATTAGAGGAGATCGTCGGTAATATTGAGGATGAACATGATGAGGAAGAATCTTTGATCCGCATGAATCAGGATGGCAGTTATCTGATGAACGGACTGGCCAGCATGCCGGATGTGATCGAACTGTTGAAGCTTCCGGTTGAGGAAGATGCGTTTGAGACATTGAACGGTTTTCTGGTTTCGCTTCTTGAAAAGATTCCGAATGATGGTGAGACGGCGAAAATCTGCATGTATGGATATGAATTTCATGTGCTTAAGGTTGAGGATAAGATGATCCGTGAAGTCCTTGTCAAAAAGGCACAGGAGCCGTTCGCAGGTCAAACAACGCAGCCACTTGCATGAACTGCCAAAGAATGATAAAATTAACAACAGAGAATACAATTTAGAAAAGAGGATTTATTATGTCAGGACATTCCAAATTTGCGAATATCAAGCATAAAAAGGAGAAAAACGACGCTGCTAAGGGTAAGATCTTTACCATGATCGGACGAGAGATCGCAGTAGCGGTTAAGGAGGGCGGACCGGATCCGGCCAACAATTTTAAGCTTGCACAGGTGATCGCAAAGGCAAAGGCAAACAATATGCCGAATGATACGATCGACCGTGGAATCAAGAAAGCTGCCGGAGACGGCAACAGTGTCAATTACGAGACTGCTACATATGAAGGATACGGACCAAGCGGTACCGCAATCATCGTTAAGTGTCTGACCGACAACAAGAACCGTACCGCAGCCAATGTGCGCAACGCTTTTACCAAGGGTCAGGGAAGCATCGGTACACAGGGATGTGTATCTTATATGTTCGATGAAAAGGGACAGATCATTGTCGCTAAGGAAGACTGCGATATGGATGCAGACGATCTGATGATGATGGCTCTTGATGCCGGAGCAGAGGATTTTGCCGAAGAGGAAGACAGCTTTGAGATTACAACTGCACCGGCAGATTTTGATGCGGTTCATAAGGCTCTTGAGGAGCAGGGAATCGTTATGGCTTCCTCAGAGGTAAGTATGATTCCGCAGACTTATGTTACACTTACCAATGAGGCAGATATCACCAATATCGGCAGAATCTTAGATCTGCTCGATGATGATGATGACGTTCAGGAAGTTTATCATAACTGGGACGAATAAGACAATTTGATATAGGGGAAGAATAGGAGGCAGGTATGAAGAAAATCTTGTTTGCTGCATCAGAGTGTGTTCCTTTTATTAAGACCGGTGGTCTTGCTGATGTGTGTGGAGCACTCCCGAAGGCGTTTGACAAAAACGAATGGGACGTTCGTGTTGTTATTCCGAATTACAGCTGTATTCCGGAACAGTACCGGAATCAGTTTGAGTATGTGACGCATTTTTACATGAGTGCGGGTTCTTACATTCAGAATAAGTATGTCGGGGTCATGCAATATAAGCTGGATGGAATCACATATTATTTTATTGATAATCAGGAGTATTTCAACTGTTTTGTACCGTATGGCGATATGCGCTACGATATCGAGAAGTTCTGCTTCTTCGATAAAGCAGTTCTTTCCATGCTTCCTGTAATCGGTTTCAGACCGGATATCATCCATTGTCATGACTGGCAGGCTGGACTGATTCCGGTATACCTTAAGAATGAATTTCAGGCTGATTCATTCTTCTGGGGCATTAAGTCCATTATGACGATACATAACCTTCGGTTCCAGGGAATCTGGGATGTTAAGACATTGAAGGGACTGACCGGCTTTTCGGCGGATCTGTTTACACCGGATAAGCTTGAGTTTAACAAGGATGCCAATATGTTAAAGGGCGGACTTGTCTATGCAGACTATATTACAACAGTAAGTGACAGTTACGCACAGGAGATTCAGACAGATTATTACGGAGAGGGACTTAACGGTCTGCTTTCTGCCCGCCATTATGATATGCAGGGGATTGTCAACGGTATCGACTATGGAGTTTACAATCCGGATACAGATGGCAAGATCTATGCAAACTACAATGCGGAGAACTTCCGTAAGCGTAAGGCAATCAATAAAGAGAAACTGCAGGAAGAACTTGGACTTGAAGTTGATAAGAAGAAATATATGATCGGTCTGATCTCAAGACTTACGGATCAGAAGGGACTTGATCTGATCAATGCGGTTATGGATGGTCTGGTTGATGATTATACGCAGCTTGTTGTTATCGGAACCGGAGAACCACAGTACGAGAATATGTTTCGTCACTATGCATGGAAGTATCCGGATCGCGTGTCTGCGAATATCTGTTATTCCGATGATCTGGCACATAAGCTTTATGCGGCAGCAGATGCATTCCTGATGCCGTCGCGCTTTGAGCCGTGTGGACTCACACAGATGATTTCCTTCCGCTACGGAACGGTACCGATCGTGCGCGAGACAGGAGGATTGAAGGATACGGTACAGGCGTATAACGAGTATGAGAATATCGGAGATGGTTTCTCTTTCTCAAATTACAATGCGGATGAGATGCTTCATGTAATTAATTACTCAAAGCATATTTATTACGATCGCAAGCGCCAGTGGAATCAGATGGTGGATCGTGGTATGGCAAACGACTTCTCATGGAACGCTTCCCGTTTCCGTTATGAAGGTTTGTACAATTATCTTCTCGGAGAATAAAAACGAAATATTTTCACATGATAAGAACGAATACTTTGGTGTTCGTTCTTATTTTTTATTCATAGGAAATTCTTTCCTATGAATAAAAACGCTCCGCGGGGATGCGCAGCTCGCGGAGAAGAAGTTTATGCTGAGCATACCGCTCGCGCGCGAAAGTGTGCGGCAAGCGCACACTTTAATTTGAGGAGGTTTCGATGGAAGAAGAAAAGAAAAATGAGCAGATCAAGGATTTCGGACAGGCGATCCTGCATGCAAAACGAAATGGTAAAGACAGAACCATTTATCTGTTATCAATTATCGGGGAGATTGAAGGACATGAATGTCTGCCATCAACGGCAAAGACGACAAAATATGAGCATGTCCTGCCGAAACTTGCTGCAATTGAGGATGACAACAGCGTAGACGGGGTTCTCCTTATCTTAAATACCATGGGTGGTGATGTGGAGAGCGGGCTTGCGATTGCGGAAATGATAGCATCTATGAGCAAACCGACGGTTTCGCTCGTTTTGGGTGGAAGTCATTCAATCGGGGTACCGCTTGCAGTTGCAACCGATTATTCATTGATCGTGCCGACCGGAACCATGGTGATTCATCCGGTGAGGATGAGCGGAACGGTGATCGGTGCAAGACAAACTTACGACTATTTTCAGCAGATGCAGGATCGGATTATTGGATTTATCACTTCGCACTGTAATGTAAACGAGCAGCGTGTGGAGGATATGATGATGAATACACAGATGCTGACTAAGGATCTCGGAACAATCCTCGTCGGGAGAGAGGCGGTTGAGGAAGGAATCATCGATGCGGTCGGTGGAATTTCCGATGCTTTTGATGCATTGTATCATCGAATCAATGCCGGTAAATGATGAACGGATTTTCGAAGCTATGGGATGACATCTCCCCTAAAATATGATAAAATAAATTTTAATATTGAGAATTAAGGGAGTGTATTTCATGGCTACGGGAAACCGTAAAACTTCAAATAACCATAATCGAAATAAATCGAACACGGGAAACAAATCTACAAGTCGATCTTCAGCAAACCGGTCGACCGCTCGTAAAAGTACGAATCAACGCATGACCAAGAAAGAACGAATGGAACAGATGGAGAAAGCGGAAGCATTTCGGACGGAGGTGATCCTCTGGGTCATTGTTGCTGCGTCGCTTCTTCTGTTTGTCAGCAACCTTGGATTTGGAGGCGTTGTAGGACAGGCAGTCAGCGGATTCCTTTTTGGCGTTTTCGGATTGATCGCCTATGTACTGCCACTGTTGATCCTGGTTGCAAGCTTTTTTGCCGCTTCCAACCGAGGAAATTTCCATGCATCTGTCAAATTAGTGGCAGGAATTGTGTTTGTCGCGTTCTTTTGTCTGTTTTTATCCCTTGCGGGAAGTTCTCAGGAATATTATGAACCGATGAAAGCATATACATACAGTGCCACCGAGCGTGCGGGAGGCGGCATGGTCGGCGGTTCAATTGCCTGCGTGATGGTCAAGGCGTTTGGTGTGATTGGATCGTATATTATCGATTTTATCGTGCTGATCATCTGTCTGGTGCTGATCACGGAGCGTTCCGCACTCAAAGGAATGCAAAAAGGTGGACAGAAGGTTTATGAGTCTGCCAAAGAGAGCAACGAGCGATACAAAGAGTACCGTGAATATAAGAACGAAGAGCGGCGCAAGCGCAGAATGGATCATAAAGTATCAGGCGTGTCGATCGATACGAAGATCGATGAGCGAAACGAGGATGCAATCGAGACATCCGATGAGATCGGTGAATTACATGCAGGTCCGGAAGTGGATCTTCCGGATGTAAGTCAAGAGAGCAAGGTCCGACTTTCTTCCGGCTCGCAACCGGTATTAGAACCGGAAAATGCAACGGTACAGCCGATTCTTTCGGGCGAGATTACAGCTTCAGTACCGGCACCTGCACCGGAGCCGGTAATTTCCGGAGATTTTATGCACGAGACTCCGGAACCTGTTTCAAAAGCAGCACCTGTAAATACGGTCACAGAGGAAGCACCTGTGGAGGAAGAACCACCGGTTGCACAGCGCACGAAGCGCAAAGCACAGACGATGGAAGAAGAGATTCAAAAAGAAATCGCAGATGTTGTGCAGGAGATGATGCCACAGGCATCGGAGCCGGAGAGACAATATGTTTTCCCACCGGTCGATCTGTTGAAAGCGGGATTAGGAAAGAAATCCGCCAATACCGAGAGTCAGCTTAGAAAGACTGCCAACAAGCTGCAACAGACGTTAAAGACATTCGGTGTCAATGTGACAGTGACCAACATCAGTTGTGGTCCGGCGGTAACCCGATACGAGATCCAGCCGGAGATGGGCGTGAAAGTCAGCAAGATCGTAGGACTTGCGGATGATATCAAGCTGAACCTTGCAGCTGCGGATATTCGAATTGAAGCGCCGATTCCTGGTAAGGCGGCGGTTGGAATCGAGGTTCCGAACAAGGAGAATGTGACGGTCGCTTTCCGTGATCTGATCGAATCGAAGGATTTTCAGGAGTCCAAGTCGAAGATCAGCTTTGCGGTCGGCAAAGATATCTCCGGCAAGACAAAGGTTACGGATATTGCAAAGATGCCGCATCTTCTGATCGCCGGAGCGACAGGTTCCGGTAAATCCGTCTGTATCAATACGATTATTATGAGTATTTTGTATAAAGCTGATCCCAATGAGGTCAAGCTTTTAATGATCGATCCGAAGGTCGTGGAATTGAGTGTATATAACGGAATCCCGCATCTGATGATCCCGGTTGTCACTGATCCGAAGAAAGCATCCGGTGCATTGCATTGGGCGGTTGCGGAGATGACGGACCGCTACGAGAAGTTTGCACAGACAAATGTGCGTGAGATCAATGGTTACAATGCCAAAGTAGATTCCATCGAAGTCCCGGAAGGTCAGGAGCGTCCGCAGAAGATGCCACAGATTGTCATTATTGTGGACGAGCTGGCAGACCTTATGATGGTTGCTTCTAACGATGTGGAGGAGGCAATCTGCCGACTGGCACAGCTTGCACGAGCGGCCGGAATCCATCTTGTGATCGCTACACAGCGACCGTCGGTCAATGTCATTACCGGATTGATCAAGGCGAATATGCCGAGCCGTATCGCGTTTGCGGTAACTTCCGGTGTGGATTCAAGAACTATTCTGGATATGAATGGTGCGGAAAAACTGCTTGGAAAAGGTGATATGCTTTTCAGCCCACAGGGCGCACCGAAGCCGATCCGTGTACAGGGTGCGTTTGTCTCGGACGAAGAAGTATCGGATGTGGTCGAATACATCAAGGAACACAACGGAGATGCACAGTATAATGATTCCGTACAGCAGAAGATGGAAAGTCTGCAGTCTTCCGGATCGAACAGTGTGTCCATCTCGGATTCCGATGTATCGGATGACGGAAGGGATGCATACTTTGTGGATGCTGCCAAGATCATTGTGGATAAGGAAAAGGCATCGATCGGTATGCTGCAGCGTTATCTGAAAGTCGGATTCAACCGTGCGGCAAGAATTATGGATCAGCTTGAAGAAGCCGGAATCGTCGGACCGGAGGAGGGAACAAAGCCTCGTAC
>CAVHWG010000005.1:14831-21216 GCA_963639645.1 Firmicutes bacterium TM09-10
CATGAAGAGTGATATTCAAATTGCACAGGAAGCAACGATGCTTCCAATCAAGGAAGTTGCGGCATCCATCGGGATTGCGGAGGATGATTTGGAGTTATACGGAAAGTACAAGGCAAAGATTTCCGATGAACTGATCGAAAAGTCGAAGAACAATCCGGATGGAAAAATGATTCTTGTTACGGCAATCAATCCGACGCCTGCGGGAGAGGGAAAGACAACAACGAGTGTCGGACTCGGACAGGCATTCGGAAAGCTCGGAAAGAAAGCTTTGATCGCGCTTCGTGAGCCTTCTTTGGGACCGTGCTTCGGAATCAAGGGCGGAGCTGCCGGCGGCGGATACGCACAGGTCGTTCCGATGGAAGACTTAAATCTGCATTTTACAGGAGATTTTCATGCAATCACCTCTGCCAACAACTTACTGGCAGCATTGCTTGACAATCATATCCAGCAGGGCAATGAACTTGGCATTGATCCGAGACAGATCGTATGGAAGCGCTGTCTGGATATGAATGACCGCGTGCTCCGTAACGTCGTTGTCGGTCTTGGAAACAAGGTGGACGGAATGGTGCGTGAGGATCATTTCGTGATCACGGTGGCATCCGAGATTATGGCGATCCTTTGTCTTGCCGATGATATGAAGGATCTCAAGAGAAGACTCGGAAGAATCATTGTTGCATATACATTTGACGGTAAGCCTGTTACCGCAGAAGATTTACAGGCAGTCGGATCGATGGCGGCACTCCTTAAGGATGCGTTAAAGCCGAATCTGATCCAGACACTCGAGCATACACCGGCGATCGTACATGGTGGACCGTTTGCCAATATCGCACACGGATGTAACAGTGTACGTGCGACAAAGACCGCATTAAAGCTTGCGGATTATGTGGTTACGGAGGCTGGATTCGGTGCGGATCTCGGTGCGGAGAAGTTTTTTGATATCAAGTGCCGCAAGGCGGGACTTCATCCGGATGCGGTTGTTCTGGTTGCAACGGTCCGTGCACTCAAGTACAACGGCGGTGTGCCGAAAGATCAGTTGTCTGAGGAGAATATGGATGCGCTTAAGGCTGGTATCGTAAACCTTGAGAAGCATATTGAAAACTTACAGAAATACGGAGTACCGGTTGTTGTTACCTTAAATTCCTTTATCACCGACACGAAGGCAGAGACCGATTTTGTCGAGCAGTTCTGCAAGGAGAGAGGATGCGAGTTTGCACTCTCCGAGGTATGGGAAAAAGGCGGCGAAGGCGGTATCGCTCTTGCAAACAAAGTACTTGAGACTTTGGAGAACAAGGAAAGTAACTTTAAACTTCTCTATGACGATGATATGACGCTCAAAGAGAAGATCGAAACGGTTGCAAAAGAAATTTACGGAGCGGACGGTGTTACCTATTCGGCTGCCGCAGAGCGCGAGTTAAAGAGGATCACGGATCTCGGTATGAGCAGCTTTCCGGTATGTATGGCGAAGACACAGTATTCGCTTTCGGATGACGCGAAGAAACTCGGTCGCCCGAGCGGATTTACGATCAATGTCCGTGAGGTATATGTATCTGCGGGAGCGGGATTTGTTGTCGCAATCAACGGCTCTATTATGACAATGCCGGGACTTCCGAAGAAGCCGGCTGCTTACCAGATCGATGTCGATGACGATGGCGTGATCACAGGACTTTTTTAAGGAGAGAATATGGCAAATTTAATTGACGGAAAACAGATTTCAAAAGACATCAAAGAAGAATTAAAGGAAGAAGTGGCATCTCTTGCCGCGCAGGGAAGGAAATGCTGCCTTGCGGTCATTCAGGTCGGCAATGATCCTGCATCTTCTGTTTATGTCGGAAATAAGAAGAAGGCCTGCGCCTATGTAGGGATTGAATCTCTTGCCTATGAACTTCCAGAGAACACAAACGAGGAAGAACTGCTTGGAATTATTGATCAGTTAAATAAAGATGAAAATGTTCACGGAATTCTCTGCCAGCTTCCGCTGCCGAAGCACATCAATGAGGATCATGTGATCAAGGCAATCTCGCCGAAGAAGGATGTGGACGGATTCCATCCGCAGAATGTAGGGGCGTTGGTTATCGGAGAACAGGGCTTTGTTTCCTGCACACCGGCGGGCATTATCCAGCTTTTGAAGCGCAGCAATATCGAGATGGACGGAAAGCATTGCGTGGTTGTGGGAAGAAGCAATATCGTCGGCAAACCGATGTCGCTTCTGATGCTCCGCGAGAATGCGACGGTTACAGTCTGCCATTCGCACACAAAGAATCTCAAGGAAATCTGTAAAGAGGCGGATATTCTGATCGTGGCGATCGGTAAGCCGCAGTTTATCGGCAAAGAATATGTCAAAGATGGTGCGGTTGTGATCGATGTCGGAATTCACCGTGACGAGAACAACAAGCTTTGCGGCGATGTAAAATTCGATGAAGTCGAGCCGGTTGCATCTTATATTACACCGGTCCCGGGCGGAGTCGGACCGATGACGATCGCAATGCTGATGCATAACTGTGTTGAGGCAATGAAGCTGTATTCATAAAATAAAGGGGATTAGGCTATGAAATGCAATTATTGCGGCAATGAATTAAAAGAGGGCAGCTTATTCTGCTCGAATTGCGGAAAAGAGGTACAGATCGTACCGGATTATAACATTTATGATGACGATTATCTGAAAGCGGTTCTCACGCAGGAAAATGTGGAGGATGTTACACCGGCGGGACGGAATACATCCAATCAGTCGCCTGCGGGGGAGAACTGCGAGTCGACACCAAAGAAGCCGCAGAATTCAAAGAAGAAGCAAAATCAGAAAAAGAAGCAGAAGATCATTATTATCAGTGTGATCGCAGTGATCGCGGTATTGGTACTGGTAATTGCGCTCGTTGGATCGAGTATTCGCAAAAGCCATGGTAATTCATTTGATTATCAGGTTGAGATGGCTGAGAAAGCATACAATTCCGGTAATATCGATGAAGCGATCGGGTATTATGAGAGAGCGCTTGCTTTAGACAAAAATAATATTGATGTGAGACTCACGCTCGCAGAAATCTATATGCAACAGAAAGATTATGATTCAGCATTGGTTCTGTATCAGGAAGTGATTCAGGCAGACAGCAAAAATAAGACGGCCTGTGAGAATCTGATCACGATTTATGAGCAACAGGAGAATACCGATGCGATCCTTGCACTTTCCGATGCGGTGGCTGACAGCTTAAAGGATCTGTTCTCTGCATATATGGTAACATCTCCGGAATTTTCGATTCCGGGTGGAAGCTATGAGTCGACACAGACAGTGGAACTGTCATCGAGTGGGGATTACAACATTTATTACACTATTGACGGTACCAATCCGATCGAGCGGGGAATCATCTATTCCGGTCCGATCGAATTGAGTGAAAACAACAAGACCTATATGATCAAGGCCGTGTGTAGAAATGAGAAGGAAGTGTACAGTGATGTTGTGACCAATGAGTACACCATCAGCATTCCGGCACCGGATATGCCGATCGTCACACCGGATGGAGGCGATTTTGGTGTAGAGACGACTGTTACGGTTACGGTTCCGGATGGTTGCAGTGCATATTATACATGGGATGGCTCGACGCCGAATGTGACAAGCACCCGATATACGCAGCCGATTACTGTTCCTGAAGGTAATAATGTGTTATCGGTTATTATGATTGACAATCGCACAAATTTATACTCGGATATCTATCGCGGTAATTTTATTTATTATTCGGAAGATTACAGTGACGATGCGGATGAATCTGCACAGGAGTAGAAAACAGAGTGAATAAGAAAACCGACACCATTTTGGTGTCGGTTTTCTATGTAAAAAAGCATTAATCCATAAATTCGATTTCGTTTGCGCCAAGATGACCGATTCTTGCGAGAGAATATACGTCAAATCCCTGTGATACAAGTTTGTCATGTCCAGGCTGAAAAGCCTTCTCGATCAGAATTCCGATGCCGGCCACAGTGGCGTGTGCTTTGCGGATCAGGCGGATTGCACCGGTAGCAGCTTCCCCGTTGGCAAGAAAATCATCAATGATCAGAACGTGGTCATTCTCACTGACAAATTTGGAAGAAAGCGTCAGTTCGTAACTGGTTCCTTTGGTGAAAGATGTTACTTCCGTCTGGAAAAGGTTATCGTTGAGTACTTTGGAAGGCTGCTTCTTTAAGATGATGAGCGGAAGACCCATATACTGAGCTGTCATCAGAGCCGGAGCGATACCGGAGCTCTCAATGGTAGCGACTTTCGTGATTCCGTAATCCTTAAAATGTTCTGCAAACTCTTGTCCAATATGAGCCATCAGTTCCGGATCAACCTGATGATTGATGAAACTGTCAACTTTTAAAATGTCTTCATTAATTGCCATACCGTCTTTTTTGATACGTTCCTGTAGTTCTTTCAAGATTTCTTACCTCACAAATTATAGTATTGAGCAGGTGTCCCCTGTTTTTTGCTATTATATCATTTTCGATGAGAAATTTATACACCTATCAATTAATTTTTCGAAAAACATTGTGATCCTGACACGGAATGCGAACAAAAAGGTTGAGCGTATCCGGCTCCTATAGTAAAATTGTAGTATGAAAATTACAATTGTATGTGTAGGAAAGATCAAAGAAAAATTTTATCGTGACGCGTTAGCGGAATATGTAAAACGCCTGAGTCGTTATTGTAATCTGGTGTTTACGGAAGTCGCGGATGAGAAGACGAAGGAGCAGGCAACCGATACGGAATGCGCGATCATTAAGGATCGGGAAGGAGAGCGCATTTTAAAGGCGATCCGTGAGGATGGATATGTGATCGCACTTGCAATCGACGGGAAAACTCTTGATTCTGTCGAATTGTCGGAGAAAATAGAACAGCTTGCGTTGACGGGCAAAAGCAATGTGTATTTTGTGATCGGCGGTTCACTTGGTCTGTCGGATGCAGTTATGAGGAGGGCGGACTACAAGCTGAGTTTCTCGCGCATGACGTTCCCGCATCAGTTGATGCGCGTCATCCTGCTGGAGCAGATCTATCGTTCGTATCGCATCATCAATCACGAGCCATATCATAAATAAGCCGGGTATAGGACAACTTTACATTTCATATAGTTTAGTATGAAAAGCCATGCAGCAAATTCAAACCCGAAACAAAAAAAGAATAAGGACACGCAGGAAACTCATTCTGTGATCGATGCGTTGGAGCTTCCGAAGGATATTCTCTTAGGCCTGCCGCTTTTGGCATTGGAAGGAAACCGTTCGCTCAGCATTACCAATCACAGAGGACTTGTGCGTTACGGACAGGATGTGATCGTCGTGGCCACACAGAGCGGAAGTATCCGCATAACCGGAAGAAAACTTGTGATTCCGCGGTTTACAAAGGATATTATTGAGATTCGAGGGTATCTGGAAGGCGTGATGTTTCTGTAATGTTACTTGTCTTATATCGGTTTGTTGCAGGATGGCTGCAGGTAGAATTTTATGGAAGGAATGTGGCGCGTTTTCTGAACCTGTGTACGCGACATGACGTTTGTTTATGGAATGTGAAAGGCTCTGAGAATACCGTCATTAAGGCCTGTATGTATGTGCGGGATCTGTATGCGTTGCGCCCGGTGTTGCGCAAGACGCATGTACGCTTTCGAATCGAAAGGCGCAGAGGATTTCCGTTTTTCATACATCGTTACCGCAGAAGAAAAGTTTTTATCATAGTGTTGCTTTGTTCTATGGTGGCAATCGGATTTCTGTCGACGCGAATCTGGAGGATCGAGTTTGTCGGAAACTCATCACTCAGTGACGAGACACTGCTGCATTATCTGAATGAGAAGGAGATCACATATGGCACGCGCTGTGCTGAGATTGACAATGATGCGCTGGAATTGTCGCTTCGCCAGGATTTCAATCTGATCATCTGGGCAAGTGTTTATGAAGAAGGCACGAAAATGGTAGTCTGTATACAGGAGAAGATCGCTTCTGACCGTAGTGCGACGAAAATCAATGACGAACCGGCAGATCTTGTGGCATCGAAAGATGCACAGATCGTATCGATCATTACAAGAAAAGGAATCGGATCGGTAAAAGCGGGAGATACGGTACACAAGGGCGATATTCTAGTGTCAGGAAAACAGGAAATTCTGGATGATAACGGTGAGGTGCGGCAATATTATTATGAGACGGCCGATGCCGATATCATTGGAAAAGTTGTCTATGACTATGAAGACTGGATTGCACAGGAGGATGTGACCACCAGACGCACCGGACAGAAGCATGTACGGTATTTTGTACGGTTTGGCGTCCATCAGTTTACCACCCCCATGTTTTATGCAGACTATGATTATGCATCTACTGTGGAGGAAAATCAACAGCTTTGTCTGATGGATAGTTTTTATCTGCCGGTCTACACCGGTTC
>CAVHWG010000005.1:21226-28781 GCA_963639645.1 Firmicutes bacterium TM09-10
AATATGAGCAGCAAAAACATGTACGAAAACTGAATTTTTCTGACGCAAAAAGCGTTGCAATCGAGCATTTGGAACATTTTCTTACAAATTTGGAACAAAATGGGGTTTCAATTATCGATAAAAATGTTATGATTGAAAAGATAGAGTTAAAATATCATATATATGGGAAGGTGATTGCCGAGGAATCAATCACAAAGCAACAACCGACCGAGATTCTGCCTGATCCGGTTATTGTAGCCGGAGAGCAGGAAGAACAATAAAAGGCGGGAGAATCCTGCTTTCAGGGAAGGACTTTAACATGAGTTTAAATGAAGTATCGCTTCGCATTCCTGCGGAGCAGATGGCGAATGTATTTGGGCAGTTTGATGTCAATATAAAGAAGATTGAGCGTGCGCTCGGTGTGACAGTAATCGCAAGAGAAGACCAGCTTAAGATCATTGGTAATGAGGCTGCGATAAACGGTGCCGCCGAAGTGTTCGGACAGCTTGCCAAGCTTGCGGAACGAGGCAATGTGATCACGGAGCAGAATGTAAATTACGCTTTGGCACTCCTTCAGGAACACAAGGGCGATGCGATGGTGGAAATCGACCGCGATGTGATCTGCCACACGATCGCCGGAAAGCCGGTAAAGCCGAAGACGCTCGGACAGAAGAAATATGTCGACGATATTCGAAAGAAAATGATCGTGTTCGGTATGGGACCTGCCGGAACCGGTAAGACGTATCTTGCCATGGCGATGGCAATCACCGCGTTTAAAAACGAGGAAGTGGGACGCATTATCCTGACGCGTCCGGCAATCGAGGCGGGAGAGAAACTCGGTTTTCTTCCGGGTGACTTGCAGAGTAAGGTCGATCCGTATCTGCGCCCGCTCTATGATGCACTGTATCAGATCATGGGTGCGGAGAGTTTTCAGAAAAATATGGAAAAAGGCCTGATTGAGGTTGCACCGCTTGCCTACATGCGAGGCAGGACACTTGATAATGCCTTTATCATTCTTGATGAAGCACAGAATACAACTCCGGCACAGATGAAGATGTTCTTAACAAGAATCGGGTTCGGCTCGAAGGCGGTCATCACCGGAGACGCAACACAGAAGGATCTTGCTCCGGGGGCAAAGTCGGGACTTGATGTGGCACTTCGCGTCCTGAAAAATATCGATGAGATCGGGATCTGCGAGCTGACAAGCAAGGATGTTGTACGCCATCCGCTTGTGCAGAGGATTGTGCAGGCGTATGACGATTATGAGAATAAGAAGGGCAATACAACAAGAAAAAATAAGCAGGAGAGACGATGAAAACAAAAGAACCGTTGAATCTGTATCGTATGCTGTCACTTGTTGCGATTGCACTCGACAGCATCGGATTTACGCTTTTATTATGCACAAGAGGACATCTGTATCCGGATGAGGGATTATGTCTGCTTTTTTTGGACATGCTTTTTGTGCTGATCTATGTATTTGAACTGGAATATGAACGCAAAAATAAAAGGATCGCGGACAATACACAGACAAGCTTTGTGCGGCTTGCAGTTGCCTATGTGGTCTGCAGTATCTTAATCTTCGGAATGACGTTTCTGCCGGAGCTGTTCCGACCGGTCATGCTGGTCCAAATCGTGATCTGCGCGGTGTCGAATGTGACGATCGCTGTCTCGGTAGGAATCTTTTGGGATATTCTGCTCACACTATCGACTGGAGACAGTTTCTATGCGCTGGCGTGCTTTGCTGTGATGACGACAGTTGCGGCTGTGCTTGCACAGGGCCTGAAAGAAAAGCGTTACCGTGTATGGATTTCACTTTTATATCTGTTTATCAGCATGATCGTGCCGGGGGTGCTGTATTATCTTGCGTATAAAGAGATGGCACGAAATGTATTTCTTTATGGTGCAGCTAACGGTGTTGTAACAGCACTTACGGCTTATTTTGTGTTTGGGTGGCTATGGCGCTCTACGGAGGAAGAGAAGGGCAACCGTTATCTGGATATCGTGTCGGAGGATTTCTCGGAAGTGAAAGCGTTGAAGGATTTTTCGATGATCGAGTATCGTCACTCAAAACGTGTATCCGACGTCGCGTATGCATGTGCGAAAGAAGTCGGATACAATGCAAATCTTTGCCTCGCGGCCGGATTTTATTACCGTATGGGACGCTGGATCGGGGAACCGTATGTTAAGAATGCTCTGCGAAAAGCGCAGGCACTTTGTTTTCCGGAACCGCTTATCGTAATTCTCTCGGAGTATAACGGGCAGGAGAATAAGCCATCCACGCCGGAGTCGGCACTCATACATATGGTGGATGCGCTGTTGATCAGGCTGGAGGCGATGGAACTGGATGTGAAGAACAGCCAGTGGAACAGAGAGATGTTTATATATCAGACATTAAATGAATTCTCGGCGAGCGGACTTTACGATGCTTCGGGAATGAGCATGAACCAGTTTTTAAATGTTCGTGAGTTTCTTGCCAGGAAAGGAGTTTTACAATGAGTTTTTATCTGGAAGAGGAATGTCCGGTTCAATTTGATTTTGATTATGCAAAGCTGGCGGAGGATGTTGTTTTATTCTGTATCGAGCATGAGGCTTTTCCGTATGAGGCAGAGGTAAATCTGACACTCACTGACAATGAAGGAATCCATGCAATTAATCGTGAATACCGGCAGATCGACCGCCCGACGGATGTGCTGTCATTTCCGATGCTTTCCTACGAGAAAGCAGGAGATTTTACCTTTCTTGACACAGAGAGCGATGATGACTTCAACCCGGACACCGGGGAGGCGATGCTTGGCGATATTATCATTTCGGTGGATAAGGTAAAGGAGCAGGCAAAGGAATACGGTCACAGTGAAAAACGCGAATTTGCGTTTCTGATCGTGCATAGCATGCTGCATCTGTTTGGGTATGATCACATTGATCCGGAAGATGCCGTGATCATGGAACCGAAGCAGAAGGAAATTCTTGAGGCGATGAATATTCTGCGCGAGAATGCATAAGGAGTAATAAAATGAAAAAACATATTATCTATTTTGGATTATTATTGTGTCTGGTGCTCGGTGTGACTGCATGCAAGAAGAAAGAAGAAACTCCGGTCGTCTCGACGGAGACGCAGACACAAGAGGTGGTTATGGAACCGGAGACAGAGACGCAGATTGAGACCCATGAGGGTGAATTGCGAAGTTTTTATACCGGTGAGTGGATTGATGAGAAGCTTGCGTATACGCGTCCGGTTGCAGTTATGACGGAGAATACCCATGTGACTCTGCCGCAATACGGACTGTCCCATGCGGATGTAATCTACGAGTGCCCGGTGGAGGGCGGAATCACCCGTCTTATGGCGATCTATCAGGATTTTGCAAACCTTGAGAAAGTCGGCAACGTGCGAAGCTGCCGCCTGTACTATGTGTACTTTGCAAAAGAGTTCGGTGCGGTCTATTTCCATGCGGGAGAGAGCAAGTATGCTCTGGACGTCTTAAACAGTTCGTTTATCGATAATGTTGATGGAATTACCGGAAAGGGCGGTGCGTTTTATTATCGGGATAACAGCCGCAAGGCGCCGCACAATCTCTATACGACCGGAGCAAACCTTGTTTCCGGTATCGAAACGTACGGATATGAAAATACGCTTTCGCAGGATTATGAGCCGCATTATCAGTTTACAACTGAGGATACACCGATTCTTCTCGAAAATGGGGTGGACGCGGCAGCTGTAAAGATGTATTATGTTGACGCAAAGCCTTGGTTTTTATACAATGAAGAAGATGGCCTGTATTATCGCTACGAGTTTGGTGACAAGCAGGTGGACGGAGCGACCGGAGCGCAGCTTGCGGTCAAGAATATTATCATTCAGAACTGTTACAGCTCGCTCAAAGATTCCAAGAACGGAACACTTGATATCGATTATCTGTCCGGTGGAACCGGAAAATATATTACCAACGGTAAGGCAATCGATATTACGTGGAAGCGTGCGTCTTCCACGGACAAGACCAGATATTATGATGCGGATGGAAATGAGATCGTGTTAAATCCGGGCAAGACCTGGGTGGAGATCTCGGAGAACAGCCGTTCTGACAAGAATATCATCTACAGTACGAAAGAAGAATTTCAAAAATAGTAAGGCACCCGCAATGCGGGCGTTGAGGTTAGTTTATGGGTAAATCAAAAAGAGGCGGAACGAATTTCCTGGTACAGGGTTCGATCCTTGCAGTAGCGTCCATTATCAGTCGAATCATCGGACTGGTATATCGTATTCCGATGAATGCAATCCTTGGAGACGTCGGTAACGGATATTACAGCTGCGCATTTGATGTTTACAATGTTATATTGATCATTTCATCGTACAGTCTGCCGCTGGCGGTGTCGAAAACGGTATCCGCAAAAGTGGCGAAGGGGCAGTATAAGGCCTCGTATCAGGTGTTAAAGGGGGCATTGATCTTCGCGCTTGTTGTTGGAACGATCGCATCCCTTGTGGTCTATTTCGGTGCAGAGTTCTTTACGGGAACACTCTTAAAGACACCGTACAGTGTGTTTGCACTCAAAATATTAGGACCGGCGCTGATCGTGGTTGCGGTACTCGGTGTAATCAGAGGCTTTTTCCAGGGACTCGGTACGATGATGCCGTCTGCAATCTCGCAGATCATTGAGCAGATCGTCAATGCCATCATCAGTGTGTGGGCCGCTTATGTGTTGACCGGATATGGAAAGAAGATCGGCGCAGTACTCGGTGATCCGGATCATTATGGTGCTGCATACGGAGCTGCGGGCGGAACACTTGGAACCAACCTCGGTTCGGTGGCTGCGCTGCTTTTTGTCCTGTTTATTTTCTTTGCGTATATGCATGTGTTCAAGCGACAGATGCGAAGAGAGCGTAATGTCAAAGTCGATCCGTTCGCTTATACGCTCAAAGTGCTGATCATTACGATCATTCCGGTGCTTTTGAGTACGACCGTGTACAATATTAGTGGAATCATCGATCAGGGTATTTTTAAGAATGTGGCGTTATTGCAGGGATACACGGAGCACCAGATCGACCTCTGGTGGGGCGTGTTCTCCGGTAAATATAAGCTGTTGATCAATGTGCCAATCTCCATTGCTTCGGCGATGGCGGCATCTTCTGTGCCGACACTGACCGCGTCCTTTGCGGCAGATGATATGGAGAGTGTGCGAAGTCAGATTAATGCGGCGAGCCGTTTTGTCATGGTGATCGCATTTCCGTGTGCAGTCGGACTTGCCGCACTCGGTAAACCGATCTTTATGCTTTTGTTCCCGGGAACCGTTGAGACTGCCGATATGGCGGCAATGATGATGTGGGTCGGTGCGATGGCTGTTGTATTCTATGCGTTGTCGACACTCTCGAACGGACTCTTGCAGGGAATCAACCGTTTGAAGATTCCGGTGATCAACGCGGCGATCGCGCTTGTTGCGCATGTGGTTGTGCTGATCCTGCTGATGTTATTCTTCCGGCTTAACATTTATTCGGTCGTGATCGCGAACATGTTCTTTGCGTTCGTGATGTGTATTTTAAATTCACGTGCGATCCGCAAATACAGCGGATATAAGCAGGAGATCGTTAAGACCTTCATTATTCCGGCTGTTGCGTCGGCAATCATGGGAGTTTTGGCATTCTTTGTGTACAAGGGAATCTACCTTGTGATTAAGAGTAATGCGATCGCAACGATCCTTGCAATCTTAGTTGCGATGGTTGTCTATGCGGTAACGTTACTTCTGTGCAAGGGACTGACCGAGGAGGAGGTACTTCGTTTCCCGAAGGGCGCGCTGCTTGTACGGATTGCAAAGAAGTTACATTTGTTAAAATAAAATTTCAGAGAAAAGCAAATTGGTGGAATATTCCAGTCCAAAATGCAGATACTTATTTGGGGTGATAATATGAATCGTAAAGTAAGTATCTGCATTTTAGCTTTTATTTTAATTGTTTTGATTGTTGTCATTTTCGTGATGGCAAAGGATGGAAAAGAGGCACCGGTTGTGCCGACCGAGACACAGGAGTCGGTCGATACCGAGCCTGCGGTAATCGCCAATACGGATCATGTGACGCAGTATCTGTATATTGCACGTATTGTGGACGAGCGTCTGGTTATTTTCGAGTCGGACAATCATACGGTCTATTTTGAGACGGGAATCCGTGCAAACCTGTTGTCTGCGCATGTCAGGGAGCAGGCGCGTACCGGTATCGGATTTCAGAATGAAGCGAGCATGTATGACTTTTTGGAGAGTTATTCCAGTTAAATAATATTTTACAAAGGAGAAGTGAGAGGATAAAAAGAAATTTGCAGCAATGTTGATCGCATGTCTGTGTGTGGCACAGGCAGTAATAACGGTGGCACCGATCGCGGCACCGGTTGCGGAATGCAAATAAACACTTGCGTTTTCGTTCTTTATTGCGAGAGCTTCTCATTGCCGCAGGTTGAAGAAATCGGGCTGGTATGATAAAATACTTAATTGGTTTAATAGGTTAATAGACGGTGAATTATGAGTAAAAAACAGTCACAGATCAAGGATGTAATTGTGATCGGAGCGGGCGCATCCGGCATGATGGCGGCGATTACGGCTGCCAGACGGGGAAAGTCGGTTCTGATCCTTGAACATATGGATAAAGTCGGCAAGAAGATTCTTGCGACCGGCAACGGCAAGTGCAATTATACAAATGAATATATAACTGCGGAGTGCTATCACGGAAATCAGAGGCTGCTTTCCGATATCCGGTCACAGTTTGACAGGGATGATACGATCGCGTTCTTTCGGGAACTGGGCATCTGGCCGAAGGCAAAGAACGGGTATTACTATCCAAATTCCGGACAGGCACTGTCTGTTGTGGAAGCGATGCAGATGGAACTTAAGCAGCTGGGCATTACGGTTGTGTGTGGCTGTCAGGTGCAGGAACTGGCCGAAGATTATATGGGCTTTGCGGTAGCGACAAATACCGGAGCATATAAGGCTCGCAAAGTGATCGTTGCCTGTGGGCTTCTCGCGGCACCGAAGCTTGGAAGTGACGGCTCTATGATACCGGTTTTAAAAGAACTTGGACACAGGTTTGTGTCGATCGTTCCGGCTTTGTGCGGATTCTATGCATCGGGCATGGATTTCAAAAAAGTGTCGGGCGTGCGCTGCGAAGCGGAATTGACACTTGAAATTGACATGAATCATGCAAAAACGCCAATCGCTGACGGAAAAAATGCAAAAAGCATTCAAAAAGAGCGCGGGGAGTTACAGCTTATCGATTACGGGCTGTCCGGAATCCCGGTGTTTCAGTTGAGCAGCACAGCGGCAAAGGCGTTAAAGGAGAAGAAAGCGGTTGCAATGCGAATTGATTTTCTGCCGGAAATTGCAGCTGACGAATTGGAGACCGAGTTAAATCGAAGAATTGCTCGTTCACAGAAACAGAGTGTCGCGACTATTGAACAGGTATTGTGTGGACTTCTCAATCAGAAGCTGATTCCGGTATTGGTGAAGAAGGCGGGGATTGAAACACATACACCGGCGGATCACATCGATGAGAAACAGTTACAAAAACTGGTCGATGTCATCAAAAATTATCCGGTTACATTGGATAAGG
>CAVHWG010000006.1:0-1032 GCA_963639645.1 Firmicutes bacterium TM09-10
ATTGTTTACGACTGCTTTGGGCGAAATGTATTAGGATTTTTAAGAAAACCAATTAATGAAAATGAATTTGAAAGAATTATGTCTAGATTATTACTCGATTTGGAGGATAATTTAAATTTTTTAACCTTCTACCATTCACAAGAATTGGTTCATCTACCTTATAGTTCCATAATATATCTACAGGCAGAAGAAAGCTACACAAAACTATTCTGTCAAAACAATAAAAATTACACAATCCGTAAAAATTTGAATACATTAGGTACACAACTCACTCCACATGACTTTATTCGAATCCACAAATCATATATGATTAACGGCATGTATTCATATAAAATTATAAAAAACGGAACACTATTAGAAACCATAAATGGTGAATTTCTTCCGATCGCACGAAGACGAAAAAAAGAGGTATTCTCAAAGAGTGAGCAATTATCTATTAAATATGCAAAACGCATATGGCAAGATACCTCTTCTTAGTAGCCGTAGATATCATAAATTTCATCCGTGTATACACCCGGTTCCTTATACACGATCAGCGGCTTCTCGACGGTGATTCTTGACTTTCCGCCGCGCAACCCTTCGATGAGCACCATGTTCGGCTCCTTGTCCACAAACGGATATACGAGCTGCATGCGCTTCGGCTCAATGCGATATTCCACCATCTTGCTGAGAATTTCCGCCAGACGGAACGGACGATGCACCATGTAAAAGCGGCCACCCGGCTTGAGCATCTTCGCACTCTCGCGCAGGATATCATCAAGATTACACAGAACCTCATGCCGCGCGATCGCCTTGGCATCCTGATCATTCCTGATTCCGTGCTGACCGATCATATACGGCGGATTTGTTGTGATCACATCAAAAGAAGATGCTCCGAAACGCTGCGAAGCATCTTTGATATCACCGACAACAATGTCGATCTTGTCCTGCAGATCATTGTAAGCCACACTCCGCGCCGCCATATCGGCACTCTCCGGCTGGATCTCCAGTCCGGTAAAATGCTGTCCCTTTGTCTTTCCGGCAAGAAGAATG
>CAVHWG010000006.1:1042-10006 GCA_963639645.1 Firmicutes bacterium TM09-10
CCCGGTAAAATGCGATCCTTCGGTTTTTGCCTCGAGCAGGATCGGAATAATTCCGGTTCCTGTACCGAGGTCGAGTGTACGCTCGCCCGCCTTCACGCGGGCAAACCCGGACAAAAGCACCGCATCCATGCCGAAGCAGAAGCGGTCCTTGTCCTGTATGATCTTGTACCCGTTTCTATGGAGTTCATCTAATCTTTCGTGTTCATGCAGCAATACTTCCATGCATACTTCTCCAATGTACATCAAACCTGATGCCCTAAACCGTTCTAATTGTCACTTTTCTGACTTTCATGACTTTGGTTGTCCTGCTTGTCACGTTTTGCACCACCACGATTCTGATTATCCCGCTTATCATAATTGCGGCGTCCTCTTCCTCCGCGACGTCCACGGTTCTCTCCATCCTGGTTCTGACGGTTGTCCTGCTTTTTGTCTGCGTAATTCTTGTCGGAGCCTTTCTTCTCGGAACCGTTCTTGTCGGATGTGTTATCTCCCGTATCCTCAAGACCTTCAAGTTCCTTCAACTCCTCCTCAGTCACATGTACATCTTTTTTTCTTCTAGGCGTAAATTTAAGATCATCCACAGAGAATTCCTGCAATTCTTTTTCTTCGCCGTTATCGACTACGACCTTGACGATCTGGCGCAGCACGCTCACGCTCTGTACCTCGCCGCGCATTCCGGTCGGAGTCGTAACCGTATCACCCACGGATGGGAGGCGGCTGTTCAGATATTCATAAGTCTCCTGCTCGTTCTTCAGGCAACACATCAATCGTCCACACACACCGGAAATCTTCGTCGGGTTGAGCGAAAGATTCTGCTCCTTTGCCATCTTGATCGATACCGGAACAAAGTCGGTCAGGTAAGATTTACAACAAAGTTCTCTTCCGCAGATACCGATTCCACCAAGCATCTTTGTCTCGTCGCGGACACCGATCTGGCGCAGCTCGATTCTGGTACGGAACACCGAAGCCAGATCCTTTACCAATTCACGGAAATCGATTCGTCCGTCTGCGGTAAAGTAAAACAGAAGTTTATTGTTATCAAAGGTGTACTCTGCAGCCACAAGCTTCATCTCAAGCCCGTGCTTTGCGATTTTTTCTTTACAGATGGCAAACGCTTCCACTTCCTTTTCCTTGTTGCGCTCCATCACTTTCTCATCGTCGTCCGTTGCGACACGGATGACCGGTTTAAGCGGCTGAACGACCTGATCGTCCTCCACTTCCTTCGGTGCGATCAGGACGGTTCCCATCTCCACACCACGCGCTGTCTCCACGATTACATGCATCGGAACTTCCAGATCGTAATCGAGTGGGTCAAAATAATAGATCTTGCCCGCACGCTGAAAACGTATTCCTACAACTTTTGTCATGTTAATTCTCCTTAATGGTCAATAAGAGCAATTCGATAACCAGATCGAAATTGACGTTCGCATTCAGACGAATCTTCGCTGTCTCCAAAGCCTGAATGATCGTCTCGATTCCCTGGTACGATCTCTTAGCTGCCTGTTTTTTTATGTCATAGACCTCATCTTTGAAGATCAGGCCGTTTACATCGTTGGTTGCCTTCATGTACAATACATCCCGAAACCAGATGGTCATCAGATCAAAATAGTCATTGATCGCCAACTTATACTCGCTGATCTGTTTGACGGCTGCCGTCATCTCGTAGACATCGATCTCATCGAGACGCTTCATCAGCTGAAGCACCGAACTTTTCAGTTCGCCGAAATCCTCCGAAGACGCAAGCTGGATCGCTTTCCCCACATTCCCCTGCGAAAAAGCGGCACATACGTCAGCCTGATAATCCGGAATCTTGTACTGTTTCATCAGATAGTCGCGGATCACATCCTCCTTGACTGTCTTCATGTTTAATGTAATGCATCTTGAAAGAATGGTCGGCAAGAAGCTGTCCGCATTTGTCGTCAAAAGCATAATGACCGCATAAGCCGGCGGCTCCTCGATGGTTTTGAGCAGTGCATTCTGCGCCTGCTGATTCATCTTCTGCGCCTCGTCCACAATGTAGACTTTGTAGCGGCTGCTGTATGGTTTGATATCAATATCGTTGTTAATCTGTGTTCGGATATCATCCACGCCGATCGTGTTCGGCTTCTCATGTGAGACATAGATGATGTCCGGCTGATTGTGGTCGATTGCCTGCTTACAGGATCGACAATTCAAACAAGGCGGCTCCCCCTCGCCCTCACACTGCAATGCCATCGCAAATGCTTCCGCGATCATCATCTTTCCCGACTTCTCCGGTCCGTTTAAGATGTATGCGTGGGATACCTTGCCGAGGGCAATCGCATTCCGCAAGTGCTCGATAATCTGTTCATTTCCTACGATATCCTTAAAACCTGCCATAGCTGTCCCTCCTGTTGTTATATTGATTACGTGAGAATGTCTAAGAGTAATCCCTTGATCTCACCGATTTTTGCCAGAATCTTCAGATGATCCTTCTCGTCCGACACCAGCTCACTTGCCAGCTCGTCGAGATTCTGATCGACCAGACGGATGATTCCGTACACACGGTGTCTTCCCCGTCGATCGAGAAAATTCTCTCGCGAGAACTTATGCGAACGGTACACGACCTCATTCAGGAAATCCTTCACAAGCCCGCGATACTTCTTCATATCACGGATATCCATATGCCGGGCGATCAGTTCTCCCTGCGTCGTAATATCATTTAACAGCGCATCAACCTTCGCCTGCAGATCCGCATCCGTAATCGCGCTCGCCAGCGTAAACTTAAACGAACCGTCACCATCCACGGTCTTTGCTGCCTCCGGCACCTGATTGATCTGACTGATGTCATTGACTTTTATATCCATAGTAATTCCTCACTCTGCCGCGATCTGATCCGCAATATACGCCGTCACGTTGCGAACTGTCTCCTCGAAATCATCGTTGCAAAAGCGATACGTCACACCCGCTTCTGCCAGCTTCTCCTCCGAGAAATCCGCACTGTCCGCAAGAAATCTCCGGCACATCTCCTCGTACTTTGGAACTTCCTGCTTCTGCTCCCGCGCGATCGCGCGCATCAGACGCTCCCCGTCTTCCACCTCAATATAGATCGGCACAACACGGCTTTTTCCAAAGTATTCACGAATCTTCGTATAACCCTCCAGCGTCACAATATACAGATAATCATTGTGCGCCAGATCGATCCGCTCATCATCGACCGTAAAATATTTCCACACTCCATACACGGTGTTGTACGCGCGAAGTTCAATAATACGCCCCACGTCCTGAAGCTGCTGCACTGTCTCCTCCGTGCAGAAATGATACTCTCGCCCATCCTGCTCTCCATCCCGGATCGGTCTGGTCGTATACGGAATAATCGGCTTTAGCGCAAGCGCGCCGCTTTCCATGATCTGATGATAAATACTGTCCTTTCCCGAGGAACTCTTCCCCATAACACAGTAAATCTTGCCCATAAGTCTCTCCTATTTATTATAGTATATGAAAGATATGAGTGTCAAAAAATATTTGCCGCTCACATGACTACCACATCAACATGACCCTCCTGTGGCAGTCCTTCCAGGTCCAGTCCCAGTTTTTGGCACGCGCCGATTACCTCGATTGTCTGCTGATCCAGCACTTCCCCCGGCACGATCACCGGAATTCCCGGCGGATACAGATAGATGTAATCCGCGCACACTTTACCTTCCGCCCCGGAAAATGCGATACACTCCGTCGCGCCGTCCATCACCTCATCAATCTCAACCGCTTTCTTCGGCTGCCGGTAGATCTCTTTCGGCGAGAAGATTTCTTGCTTCTCACTTCCGGCTAAAGTCGCATCGATCTCTTCCAGTGCCTTTGCCAGCCGTTTGAAACCTTCCTTTGTATCCGCAAATGAAGTCATCGCCAACACATAATTTGCACTCGACATCTCTGTCTGCAGACCATATTCTTCCAAAAGCTTCGCCTGCAATCCTTTCCCGGAGAGCGTGCCGTTCGTCTCGATCAGAATCTTTCCGATATCGTAATCGAATGCCTCTTCCTTCGTAAAATCTTCCGCACCCGGCACACGGATCACCGTTAGCTTTCTCATCCTCTCACGGAATGCGTGCAACAGTCTTACATATTCTTTCATCTGCGCGCCTTTTGCATTCTGCGCAAGCCGCAGGCTCTCCTCGATGCCCGCCATCAGCACATACGAAGGCGAACTTGTCTCGTAGATTCCTAGGAATCTCTCCATGCGCGCTACATCGATCCGATCCGAGCACAAATGCAGCAGTGCCGTCTGCGTCGGTGCCGGAAGTGTCTTGTGCACACTCATGATAACCGCATCCGCGCCGAGCAGTGTCGCATTTTCCGGAAATGCCTCGTCCAGACCGAAATGCGCTCCGTGCGCTTCGTCCACGATCAGCGTGGCTTTATGCGCATGCGCAAGTTCCGCGATCGCCTTAATATCGGAAACCAGTCCGTCATACGTTGGGGATGTGATCACAATTGCCTCAATATCCGGGCATTCCTCCAGTTTTTTCTTCACGTCCGATGCAAGGATCTGACCCTGAATCCCATAATGCGTCTCAACCGGATACACATATTCTGCGCGAAGCTGCCGCAGATAGATGGCATTGTAGACCGCCTTGTGGCAATTGCGCGCGACAAGGATCCGCCCGCCCCGCGTCGTTGCGGCACTGATCGCCGCAAGGATACCACAGGTGCTTCCGTTCACAAGATAATACGCCTTTTGTGAGTGATACATCTGCGCTGCCTGCTGCTGCGCATCAAGGAGAATGCCCTCTGCGTGATGCAGATTGTCAAACTCCTCGATCTCCGTGATATCCAGTTCATACGGGAAAAAGCCGCAAAGCTGCCGCTTGTGCCCCGGCATATGGAACGGGTACACCCCGGATTGCGCGAGCTCTCTTAATTTCTGTTCTATCATATTTACCTCTTTTACCGAAACATCGGACCTTATCCAAGGAATCTGCCAAGTTCCGGCATCCAATCGTCAAAAAAGATCGTATTCTCGCACAGGCTCTGCCACACCGGTTTTAAAAATTCTAAGATCAGCTGCAACACCTGCGCCCATGCTGCATTTTCAATGCCACGGTTGCGCACATATTTCTCCCAGCGCTTTCGCATATAGGCATATGATTCATATTCCGCAAGCTGCGTAAGCCGCTGCATCTTGCGCACCTGTGGGCAGGATTCACAGAAAGTTCCGAATTCTTCCAGCACATAACGGCCGCTCAACGATTCCTTGCGAAGTACCTGATACGCCCGGTCATAACACCCCATGTCTCCGATCAGTTCCAGTTTATTTACAATTTCAAACAGATCCCGGCTTAGCTGATTTTCCGGTGCATATGCCAGATACGCAAGCTTCCGGTCCTTAATTACCGACAAGAAACACTCCCTCTTGCCCGGCCGCTGGTTCTGTTCCTGCACACTGCGAATCACGAAACAAAGCGGAACCTGCATCTCCCTATAGGTTCCGGTCAGATGCAGCAAAAAGCGATCCTCATTCTGCGTGACATCACCGCTCCAGTCGATTTCCTGCGCATTATCGGTTGCAAACAGATCCATCATCATCTGCCTGCACAATGCAACCGACAACTTCTGTCCGGGACACAACTTCTCAGGCGCAATCGTCCGCTCTGCCGGCTGGTAGAGAAAGCATATCTGCTTTTCGGATCGCTCACAATACGCTTTCTCGCCTAAAACATTCCGGCTCTCCAGCCACAAATGCTCCTGATACGGCGAACCATAAATCCGAAGCATCGCATCCTCCACCATATATCCGTAAAACGTATCCGCAAAGGAAAGCTCCAGCTTCCCGCCTCGCTCTTTTAATTCCTGCGCCTCACATACTCCGACTTTCATACAAAATCTCCTTTGCTGTCCTTACAGCCAGACACCGATCATGCTCTGCACCTTGCCGACCACCTTACGCGCACGCGCGTATGCCATCAGTGCCGAGATGTCTTTCTGTGAATCACGAATATAAGACTGCAGTGCTTCCTTAAACACTTCACGCTCCAGTTTTCCCTCATATTTCAGACAATCACAGATCACACGATCCCTATCATAGATCTGAAACTCCTGCCCGCTCATTGTGATCTCCGTGGAACCGAGTTCAAGCGCCTCCGGCTCCGTATAATATGGAATGATCTTCGGATAATCCATCTTAAAACGTGACTTCGATGTATTCTTGTCTACCGCCAGATGCCATCCGTACGGTCTCTGTGAGATATAGCCATACGCATACAGCGCACTCTCCATACACAGTCTCGCATCGGGAAAAAGCCTTGCAACCAGCTCCTCCTCCGTAAACCGATCTATCCGATCCGTATAATATCCGTTTTTGATACGCACCAGATCTCCACTCTGTACGAAATCCAGAATCCTCCGATAGTCGATTCCAAGCTCCGTGAACTGTTCCTTCTTCACGATTCCCCCCTGCTTCTCGATCAGCTGCAGGATTTCATCGAGCGCCTGCTGCGCCAGTTTTGTCCGATTGTTCATTGTCATTACTTTCCGCTCCGTAAAAATTATAGTGGTAATTTATTTCCTATTTTACGCTCTTTTCCATCATGCGTCAATGCGTGTTCCGACAAAGTTTTTTGTCTTTTTTCGATTGCGGAAAACATAATTTTGTCATATAATCCTTTTTAGGACATATAAATTTGTCTTTTTTGTCTTGAAGGAGAAAACATGAGAGAACAGACATCACTCCGCAAGAATCCGTCGCGCGAGACTTGTGAGGGAATTATCAAAAGAATCTTAATTACGGAAGTGCTGGAACACGGAAGCAATAAGCACTTTAAGGCAGCATCCGATTTCATGAACTATTTTGAGTCGCTCTATCCTGCATCTGATGCGCTGACCAAACAGGTACAGCGCGCGATCAAGGCAATGGACATGCCGAAGGACGATCGCGGCTTTCTGATCGTCAACAAGACGACCGATCAGTTTGAGCAGGAGAAGGAACTGACAAATCTGTTCCAGCAGGCCAATGTCACGATCCATCCGATGGAACAGATTGAGACGATCTTCCTGTCCGCCGCACCGTATGCGCGTACACATATCATCCACCTCCTCGAGACTTCGGATCTCTTTCGTGACAAATATCTCACGATCGCAGAAACCTCGAACGGGCTGCTGATCTACACGGAAGATAAGAACCGATTGCTTGGAATCTTAAATAGTCTGACAATTTAACCCTTATTTTTGAATGTCATATTAAAATAGAAACGACAGAATATTTTTCATATTCTGTCGTTTTTTGTATCTTTTGTCGCAGATCTTGTCTGTTTTGTCGTTTACTTAAATAATCGGTCCTTTTTTCGATACCGTTTTTTCTTATCGTTGACTTTGAATCGGGCTTTCTCAATTTTACGCATCTCATGTCTGTGACGGATCACATAAAAATTATCATACAGCTTCTTGCCCAGAATAATGATCACAACCACTCCTACGATTCCAAAGATTCCAAGTACGATATAAATCGGTCGGATCCACATGACATTGTCTGTCTTCTTCGCCGAAGTTGATTGCTGATTAAAGTAGTTTTCTTCGACTTTCGCTCCGGTCGTCTCGATCATCGCACTGCCGACCTCACGGCCTGCATAGGTATATGTCAGCTTTGCAACTGTTTTGGAATCGTTCTCTTTGTCTTCCTCAAATTTTGCATCGCTAAATTTTGCGGCCTTCGGCATAATGATATATGCCTCTTTGTCCAGCTGAACAAACACATCGTTGTTGTTGAGAAGACCCCGGTTGCGTTCCTTCTCATTCGCTATGCTTTTTTCATTTTCCGAAATGTTCAGTGCCTGAAAATTCTCAAAACAATAATCGATCAGTTTGCGCGTGTCCGTATAATGGTTCGGTGAATTTGCATTCAAGACCACACACACAAGTGTCATACCATCCTTCTCCGCAAATGTAACAAGCGTACTTCCCGCCACTTTCGTAAATCCGGTCTTGCCTCCGGTACAATAATCACACAGATACTTATAATCCCCCTGCCACGGATAGATCATCTTGTGATGATTGTGGCAGTAATATGGATCATCATGTTTGTTGGTCGCCGGAATCGTGTAGCTCGACGCTCCCGTAATGATCCGGAAAGTTTCATTCTTGTATGCTTCCGCAGAAATCAAAGCCATATCATATGCACTCACATAGTGCTTGTCATCCGGAAGTCCGTTACAGTTATTAAAATGCGTATCCTGACATCCAAGTTCCTTGGCACGCTTGTTCATCAGATCAATGAACGTCTGGTAATCACCGCCGAGTTTCTCTCCGACATGCTCCGCGATCGCATAAGCACATTCATTGGCCGACTCAAGCATGATTCCGTACAGACATTGTTCCACCGTCAGCTCCTCGCCAAGATCTCTCGCGATATGAGAAGTGTCACCCTCGTTATTGTATACCGCATCCGCAGAAAATGTGACGATCTCATCCATATCACAATTTTCAATTGCAAGAAGCGTTGTCATAATTTTTGTAATACTTGCCGGATAATATTGTTCATGAATCTTTTTTTCATAAAGAATTGTTCCGGTATTGACCTCCATAACGATCGCAGACGGTGACTGCGCGCTCATTCCATCCGGCCAGTAATCCTCCGCTTTCGCGGCCTGTGGCATCACCGGCAATAAAGAAAGCCCCGCCAGCACACCCGCCAGCATCCGCTTCCACCGATTTCGTTTCTTCATCTATATTTACCTCAATTTAACACTTTTATCAATAATTCTGAGTAAAGTATAAGCGCTCCTACTCAATCCCGCAAGAAATTTTTAAAAACAACAGAATTTATTTGCCCAATGCCGGAAATTATATTATGATGATTAATGTATGAATCATACGTTAAGGGAGAAAAATCATGAGATTACGCAATATTCCGGGTGCCGACGAAACCGTTTCGTCCAGCCCTTATTCAATACAGCATCCAACCGAGTTGAAAGGACAGTGGCATGAATTTCTGCATTCCGCTGCTCCGATCCACAT
>CAVHWG010000006.1:10016-10747 GCA_963639645.1 Firmicutes bacterium TM09-10
CGGAATGGGAAAGGGACGCTTTCTGATGGAACTTGCCGCGCAGCATCCAGATATTCAGTACATTGGCATTGAGCGTTATACAAGCGTGTTGCTCCGTGCCGTACAGAAGATGGATGATCTTCAGCTTCCGAATGTACATTTTCTTTGTGTGGATGCAGCAACACTTCCGGATATCTTTGCATCGGGCGAAGTAGACCGCATTTATCTGAATTTCTCGGATCCGTGGCCGAAGGATCGCCATGCGAAGCGCCGTCTGACCTCTCAGCAGTTTTTGGATCGCTACGACCAGATTCTCACACCGGACGGTCGCCTTGAGTTTAAGACCGATAATCAGGATTTGTTTGCTTTCTCTCTCGATGAGATCGACAATTCCGATTACTGGCATCTTGACGCCTTCACCTGGGACCTGCACCACGATAACATGATGAATCGCGGCAACATTATGACCGAGTATGAAGAGAAATTCTCCTCCCTCGGCAATCCGATCTGCAAACTGATCGCTTCCCGTTAAATTGTAACCGGACTCATATAAAGTTCAAATTTACCGGAACGAGTCACATTTGCCGTATGCATCGGCCGTCCCTTCATCAGACCTCAATAGATTCTGCGGTTTATCCGCCGTACCGCATTACGGTTACATTTTGCCTAAAGCTCTTGTAAGAGTCGTTTGCGATACATGTTAAAACCCAAAATGTCTGCCGGCAGCACATCCGGAGTGAACTGTACTCATG
>CAVHWG010000007.1:0-7110 GCA_963639645.1 Firmicutes bacterium TM09-10
AAGATAATCATACATCGGTCCTGTTCCGGATATCGTAAGTGTAGCCGTCTTGCTATCCAATTCCCAATATACATTCTCACCGCACTGTCCTGTTTTCTCCAACGCATAGGTATCGTTAACATTGAATGCGCCGAATAAAATTAGAAATGCAACCAGAAACAGGTATTTGGACAGTTTCTTCACGATCGTTCCCTTCATTTCATCTTCCTCCTCAGGTAATTTTCTTTCAACATTATAACAAAAAGAATACGATAAGCAAAGAGGCTTAAAGCACCTTCACATTTTTTTACATAAATTCACATATTTTGTACAATCAGTACAAAAGCATGATCATCTTTTGGATCAGCCACACTCCCGCAGTTGCCTCGGACACGCATCCAAAGACAAACACAATCACAAGCCCGAGTGTTGCAGCAATACGCCTTGGCACCGGATCACTGTGCTGATAATATCGATGGCGGTCACTCCGCAGCATCAGATACAACACGATCAGATAGACGATACCGTGCGGGATCCATGACAGCACAAAAAACAGCAGCCCCATAATCCCCATATTGATCATGCAGGCTGCCAAAAACACGCCACCGGTAAAACCGATCAGACAGCGCAGCACGAGCGGAATCACTTTGCGCGCCGGTGTGTAGGAAAGAACCCACAGAAATACAAACAGTTTCCCCCTCTCCCACAGGATATCGCCGAGCAGTGTCACCGTCTCCAGCTTCGCATCGGCAAATGACCGCATATGATATTCATTCAGGAATCCATAGTTCGTAAAATACTCATACCCGAAAAAGCATGCGCATAAAATTCCTGCCACAATAAAACAGACTCCGATCGTGATTTCTTTTCTCATATTCTATCCAAAAATTATCTTCTCTTAAGAATATGTCCTAGCCTCTCAATTTATTCCCGTAAGCCATAATTGCAGCCACTGTCTTGGAATCTTCGATTTTGCCGGCATAGATCATCTCACATAATTCATCCAGCGTATAAATTTCAATGTCAATGCTCTCCGCATCGTCAAGATGCTGTGCTCCGATCTTCTCCAGATCGCTTGCCAGATAGACATCCACATGTTCATCACAGAAAGCAACCGTAGTCCGCAAGGAAAGCAAAAACTCTACATTATGGCTCCGATATCCGGTTTCTTCCTCAAGTTCTCTGATCGCACAGACCTTGGTATCCTCCGTCTTAGAATCCCTTGCGCCTGCCGGAATCTCAATCGTCTCACGTTCTAAGGCATTCCGATACTGACGTACCATAATGATCCTGCCATCCGGAAGCACCGGAAGGATTGCCGCAGCGCCCATGCGGTGCGACACAAAATCCCACTCTTCCTGCTTGCCATTTACAAATTCCATCGTATCTTTGTAAATATCCAGAATGGATCCCTGATACATCAACTCTCGCTTTAAACGTTTCATTTTCTCAATCATGATTCAACTTCCTTTCTTTTATTAAAAAAGCTCCGGTATTCGAATCCACATCCAAATACCGGAGCCTCCCTTTTCTTACTTTGCGTAGTCAACGACGCGTGATTCACGAATGACATTAACCTTAATCTGTCCAGGGTATTCCAATTCAGACTCAATCTGTTTTGAAATATCTCTGGCCAGCAGTACCATGTCGGCATCGCTGATCTGTTCAGGAACAACTAAAATACGAATCTCTCTACCTGCCTGAATAGCAAAAGACTTCTCGACTCCCTTATAACCATTTGTAATATCTTCCAACTGCTGTAAACGGTTGGAATATGTTTCCAATGTCTCTCTTCTTGCACCCGGTCTTGCGGCACTGATCGTGTCAGCAGCCTGTACCAGACATGCAATCAATGATTCCGGTTCAACATCACCGTGGTGTGATTCAACAGCGTTGATCACAAGAGCTGACTCCTTGTACTTTCTACAAAGTTCAGCGCCAAGCTGAATATGAGAACCTTCCATATCATGATCGACGGCCTTACCGATATCATGTAATAATCCGGCACGCTTCGCCATACGGACATCCTCACCGATTTCAGCGGCAAGAAGACCTGTAAGCTGAGCAACCTCGATTGAATGCTTTAATGCATTCTGTCCGTAACTCGTACGGAACTTCATCTTACCCAAGAGACGGACAAGTTCCGGATGAATACCGTGGATACCGACTTCAAGTACGGCAGCCTCGCCTTCCTCACGGATCATGGTATCGACTTCTTTCTGAGCCTTCTCTACCATCTCTTCGATACGTGCCGGATGGATACGTCCGTCAACGATCAATTTCTCAAGAGCAATTCTTGCAACTTCTCTTCGGATCGGATCAAAACTTGATAAGATAACTGCCTCCGGTGTGTCATCAATGATTAAATCTACACCGGTCATTGTCTCGAGGGTACGGATGTTACGTCCCTCACGTCCAATGATACGTCCCTTCATCTCATCGTTCGGGAGCTGTACCACTGAAATCGTTGTTTCAGAAACGTGATCTGCAGCACACTTCTGGATTGCAGTAACAACATACTCCTTCGCTTTCTTGGAGACTTCTTCTTTCGCCTGCGCCTCCATCTCTTTGATCATCTTTGCAGTGTCAATTTTTACATCTTCTTCAACGGTCTTTAAAAGGAATTCTTTTGCTTGTTCAGAGGTTAATCCGGAGATTCTCTCCAGTTCCTGTACTCGCTGTTCATTGAGCTTTGCTATCTCAACTTTCTGCTTCTTTAACTCTTCTTCCTTGGTGTTAAAGCTGGCTTCGCGCTTCTCCATCGCTTCGAGCTTCTTATCCAGATTTTCTTCTTTCTGGACGATACGACGCTCGTTACGCTGAATTTCATTTCTGCGTTCCTTGATCTCCTTGTCGAGTTCATTCTTGGAACGAATGGTCTCTTCCTTGATCTCAAGAGTCGCTTCGCGCTTCTTTGCTTCCGCTGTCTTAACAGCTTCGTCAATGATGCCTCTTGCTTTCTCCTCCGCGTTACCGATCTTCGTGTTTGCAACACGCTTATGGTATTCCACGCAGATAAACCAGGTCGCAATTGCAGTAATTATAAGTGTGATAACAACAGCTATAATAATCTGCAGCACAGGAGCACCTCCTTTATTAAATTTTCATTGTACATATAACAAAAAGAAACACTTTCTATGTCATAAACTTACAATATAACAATTTTATCCTTTTTGCTTAATTATGTCAAGGTATTCGAGTTTGTTTTGTGCAACTTTGGAGAATACTCATGAGAACTCTTTCATCGCACGCAGAATCTCACTGCTACGGAATCCACGCCTTAACAGAAACTGATAAATCCGACGAAATTCCTTCTCATCCGCTGCTTCCCCCGCGTAATTTTTCTTCTCGAGAATACGGCGGATCTGCTCAATTTCCTCTGACACATACTCTTCATCCAAAGCCTGTGTAATATATTCCCGATCAATTCCTTTCTGTGAAAGTTTCATCTTGATCTGCAGCTTGCTGAGCCGATCCTGATGAAGCCGCACATAAGTACACGCATAGCGCAGATCATCAATATAATGATAACGCTTCACATACTCGACCGCCACATCGATGCATTCCTCCGGATAGCCTCCGGTCTTCAATTTATCCCGAAGCTGATACTCCGTGCAATCCATCCGTTCGAGAAGATGCATCGCCCTCTTCGTTGCACGCTTGGCAACAACCTCATCGAGAAGTTTACGGTACATGTCCTCCTCGATGGCGGCATCTTCCGAAAGATGAAATTGTTTGGCTTCTGAGCGATATAAAGAAAGCTCCGCACCGTTATCAAAACGGATACGGAACTTTCCTTTGCCCAGAGCTTCATACTCTGTCACATAGATCATAAATTATGCATCCTTACCCGCATCGACACTCTCTTCTACGTCAGCTTCCTCATCGGTATCCTCTGCAAAGTAATGTTCTCTTACCTGTTCCTCGATTATCTTACAAAACTCCGGATTCTCACGCAGATACGTCTTCGCATTCTCACGTCCCTGTCCGATCTTGTCGCCTTCATAGGCATACCATGCACCGGATTTACTGATGATTCCGACGTTCGCTGCAAGATCAAGAATATCGCCTTCCCTGGAGATTCCCTGTCCGAACATAATATCAAACTCTGCCTCTCTGAATGGCGGAGCCACCTTATTCTTTACCACCTTCACACGGGTATGGTTACCGATCACCTCGCCCGCCTGCTTTAACGCTTCCACTCTGCGGACATCCAGACGTACGGATGCGTAGAACTTAAGCGCACGTCCACCGGTTGTTGTCTCCGGATTACCGAACATCACTCCAACCTTCTCACGCAGCTGGTTGATAAAGATAACGACACAGTTTGACTTGCTGATAACACCGGTCAGTTTACGAAGTGCCTGACTCATCAGTCGCGCCTGCAGACCTACATGGGAATCACCCATATCTCCATCAATCTCCGCCTTCGGAACCAACGCTGCAACAGAATCAACGATTACAATATCAACCGCACCGGAACGAACCATCGTCTCCGTGATCTCCAGTGCCTGCTCACCGCTGTCCGGCTGGGAAATATAAAGATTGTCGATATCAACACCGATATTCTTTGCATATACAGGATCCAACGCATGCTCCGCATCAATAAATCCTGCAATACCGCCTCTCTTCTGCACCTCAGCCACACAGTGCAGCGCAACGGTCGTCTTACCACTGGACTCCGGTCCGTAGATCTCAATGATTCTTCCCTTCGGAAGACCACCAAGTCCCAATGCAATATCAAGACTTAAGGAACCGGTCGGAACAGTCTCAACGTTCATGTTCGCAGAATTGTCACCGAGCTTCATAACGGATCCCTTGCCATACTGTCTTTCAATCTGCGCGATCGCAGCGTCCAATGCTTTTAATTTATCTTCTTTTGCCATAACAGTCTCCTTTATACGAACTTATGTTCGTTTCTATGTTCTAATAGTAGTATACTTTGGTCGCATTGTCAATCATTTATTTCAAAATCGTATTGGGGAATAAAAAAGACAGTTGCTCTTGCAACTGTCCTTATTATATCGACGAACATTCCCGTTGTCAACCGTATTCTATTCCAGTTCCGCCAAAGTATTCAGATAACCTGTGATCGTCTCCTTATTCTGCAGACCGATCATCTTCTGCTGAAACAGACCGTATTTCATAAATACAAGCGTCGGAATGCTTGTAATCTGATAATTGAGTGCAAGAGACGGCTGTTCATCCACATTCACCTTGCAGATCTTCACTTTATCGCCCATCTCCTGTGCGATCTCCTCCACGATCGGAGACTGCATCTGGCACGGTCCGCACCATGTCGCCCAGAAATCGATCAGTACCGGCACCTTTGCTGCCAGCACTTCCTGCTCAAAATTATCTTTTGTCAATATCACTACACCCATTGTAATTCCTCCTTTGTAACAACACTGCTTTAGTTTGTACCAAACTCAGCCAGAACAAGCCCCTCGTTTCGATCCAGCACCATACCGACACTCCACGCATTAACGAACAGAAGAAGCGGATTGCCCTTCATATCGATGATCTTCTTCATATCGGAGGTTCCGGTCAGATTATCGACATCCACCTCATCCTTATTCTCGATCCAACGGATATGCTCATACGGCAGATTCTCCAGACGTATCTCCACATTGTACTCGTTCTCGAGACGGAATTTTAAGACATCAAACTGGAGCACGCCGACAACGCCGACGATGATCTCCTCCATACCGCCTTTGTACTCCTGGAAGATCTGGATCGCACCTTCCTGTGCGATCTGCGTCACGCCTTTGACGAACTGCTTACGCTTCATGGAATCTACAAGGCGCACACGCGCAAAATGCTCCGGTGCGAACGTCGGGATGCCCTCGAAGCGGAACTTGTCCTTCGCGGTCGTAAGTGTATCACCGATCGAGAAAATGCCCGGATCGAAGATACCGATAATGTCTCCCGCATACGCTTCCTCAACGATCTTGCGCTCGTCCGCCATCATCTGCTGCGGCTGCGCAAGCTTGATCTGCTTATCTCCCTGTACATGGAACACTTCCATTCCGGCAGTAAACTTTCCGGAACAGATACGCATAAAAGCGATACGGTCTCTGTGATTCTTGTTCATATTCGCCTGAATCTTGAACACGAAAGCCGAGAAATCCTCTCCGAACGGATCGATCTCTCCCATATCCGACTTGCGCGCCATCGGTGCATACGTCATCTGCAGGAAGTGCTGCAGGAATGTCTCCACACCGAAGTTCGTCAGTGCCGATCCGAAAAATACCGGTGAGAGCTGTCCCTTCGTTACAAGATCCATATCAAACTCCGCACTGGCTCCGTCGAGAAGTTCAATCTCATCGAGAAGCTGCGCCTTTTTGTCCTCACCGATCTCATCTGCCAGAACCGGATCGTCAATGTCGATAATCTTCTCGGAACCTTCCTTTGTTCCCTTGAGCGTATCGGCAAACGTCATGACTTTCTTTGTGTTTCGATCATAGACACCTTTAAATTCCTTACCGGAACCGATCGGCCAGTTGATCGGGCAGGTTGCGATCCCGAGTTCGTTCTCGATGTCATCAAGAAGCTCGAATGTGTCGTTGGCATCGCGGTCCATCTTGTTGATAAATGTAAAAATCGGAATATGGCGCATGACGCAGACCTTGAAAAGCTTACGGGTCTGCGCCTCAACGCCTTTGCTCGCGTCGATGACCATGACGGCGGAGTCCGCTGCCATCAGTGTACGGTATGTGTCCTCCGAGAAATCCTGATGTCCCGGTGTATCCAGAATGTTGATACAGTATCCGTCATAATTAAACTGTAATACGGAAGAAGTCACCGAGATACCTCTCTGCTTCTCGATCTCCATCCAGTCGGACACAGCGTGCTTTGCAGTCGCTTTTCCCTTGACCGAACCAGCCTGATTGATGGCGCCTCCGTACAGAAGGAACTTCTCGGTCAGTGTCGTCTTACCGGCATCCGGATGGGAAATGATTGCAAAAGTACGTCTTTTTTCTATTTCTTTTCTTAAGTTGCTCACAATAATCCTCCAAAACTTGATATAAATGCATATCAAGTTTTATATTACCCTAAAAAATATGTATTTTCAACTGTTTATTGAATCGGTGTGATCACAATGTTCTCCGCGGCCACTCCGGTCTTGCG
>CAVHWG010000007.1:7120-8783 GCA_963639645.1 Firmicutes bacterium TM09-10
ATCCTCGACCTGCGCGCGCTTGGCATCCGTCACATCTCCCATTTCGAGCACCACATCGCACTCTTCATCGGTAATGCTGACCACAACATTGGTAAACCCTTTGGCCTCGAGCATCATCTCGGCACTCGACTCTTTCTCCGCAAGGTCCGTCATCGTTACCATCTCATCGATCGCAGCCTGTTTCTGTGCCTCATCGATGGTCGTACTGTCAATGATTGCCTGCAGCGTCTCCTTGTTCTTGGAACGCACCTGCTCACGGTTCAGTTTGACTTTTGCCGCGTAATCCGCACTTGCCGCCACCGCACTCGTGAGCACGGTCTCTCCCGGATTTTCCACCTCCTCGGTCGATGCAAGTGCCACACTCTCGCCGTCGCTGATGTCTGCCGCAATATCATCGTAATTGTCCCCCGACGCGTCAAGAATCGCATCCTGATCCGTGTTTACCACTGTTTTTGCCTCTTCCGGCCCTCCGTTTTTGCGGTCGTAGCTCACATATCCCGCGATTGCGATCAGTACCGCAAGCGTTGTAATAACAACCTGATTTTTATGAATGATTTTTTTCACAGCTATTCCTCCTGCACTGACATTTTAACTACTTTCACTTTATGCGCTTCCAGGTCAAATAATGACTGTATCGCATCGGTTATTTGTGTGATCACGCCCGGCCTGTCTCCCCCCTGGGCAACCACGACCACGCCCTCCACTTTCGGACGCTCCTTTTGGATCACATAGGGCACCTTTCCGTCTCCCGAATCGTAGATCACGGTCGTCTCCTCACGCGTTTTTTCCTGCGTCTTTATGTCTTTATCCAAATGTGTCAGTCCGTCATCACTCAGCGTCAGCATCACGCGCGCCCTGCCCACACCGTCCATGCTTTCCATAAGTGCTTCCAACTGTTCCTCAAGGGTCTGCACATAAGCCGAATCCGACTGTATCTGCGCTGTTTCAAAAGCCTGATCCTTTACCTGGCTTTCTGCCTCCGACAGCGTTGTTTCTTTCTTCCGACTGCCTTTCTCCCCGGTCGGAATAAGTACGATCAGGACCAGAATTCCGATCAGGATCAGCACAATTCCGTCGGTCTTACTCTTTGCTTTGAAATGCTTTGTCATCCAGTCCTTCATGCTGCCAAAACCATGCAAAAATATCCTCCTCCTTTCCCTCATACGTCTGCTGTTGCATCTGCTCTATGATTCCATCCAGCTGTCCCCGCATCTCATCCCGCGCATCCGTGTTCAGAAAGCCGAGCACCGGTTTCATCAACACCGCAATCATGAGCGCACTCACAAAAAAGCGAAAATATTTCCGGTAACTCTCCTGCGGTGCCAGATAGGAAAACAGGTACAGCACAAGCAAAAAAATAAAGTAGTTTTTCACAAATTCTACGATCGTATTCACTGGTCTCTCCTAATAAATAAAACTTGTCGACGCACTGATCATGGCGACGGTAATGAAAAAGTACAACATCGCATCGGACAGTATCTTACAGTAGATACCGCTTCCGCGCCCGACTCCCTCCACACATTCCACGATCCGCTTGTCGCAGAACGGTTCCAGCACTGCCGCCACCACGCGGTACAACACAGTAAAACAGAACACACTGCCGAGCGGGGCCACACACAGGATGAAGAGAACAACAAGCGCAGCCGCCCCAACACTGTTCTTG
>CAVHWG010000008.1:0-7898 GCA_963639645.1 Firmicutes bacterium TM09-10
AAAACGAAGCAGTAGCAACACCGGACAAAAAGAAGATCCTGGTACTTGGTTCCGGTCCGATCCGTATCGGTCAGGGTATCGAGTTCGACTTCTGTTCCGTACATTGTACATGGGCGTTCGCGAAGGAAGGCTGGGAGACGGTTATCGTCAACAACAACCCGGAGACGGTTTCAACCGACTTCGATATTGCGGACAAGCTTTATTTCGAGCCTCTGACACCGGAAGATGTAGAGAGCATCGTAAACATTGAGAAGCCGGACGGAGCGGTTGTTCAGTTCGGTGGACAGACCGCCATCAAGCTGACGGAAGCGTTAATGAAGATGGGCGTTAAGATCCTTGGAACAAAGGCAGAAGATGTCGATGCAGCCGAGGATCGAGAGCTTTTCGATGAGATCCTTGAGAAGACCGGCATCCCGAGAGCAGCCGGCGGAACCGTATTTACCGCTGAGGAAGCCAAGGAAGTTGCAAACCGTCTCGGTTATCCGGTACTTGTTCGTCCGTCCTACGTTCTTGGTGGACAGGGCATGAAGATCGCCTTTAACGATGAGGAGATCGAGGAGTTTATCGGAATCATCAACCGTATTGCACAGGATCACCCGATCCTTGTTGATAAATACTTACAGGGGAAGGAGATCGAGGTCGATGCCGTATGTGACGGAACCGACATTCTCATCCCTGGTATCATGGAGCATATCGAGCGTACCGGTGTCCACTCCGGAGACAGTATCTCGGTATATCCGGCACCGACGATCAGCGACAAGGTTAAGGAGACCATCGTTGAGTACACGAAGCGTCTGGCTCAGGCACTTCATGTTATCGGATTGATCAACATCCAGTTCATCGCGATGAACGAGGAAGTATACGTCATCGAGGTAAACCCGCGTTCATCCAGAACGGTTCCTTATATCAGCAAGGTAACCGGTATTCCGATCGTTGACCTCGCAACAAAAGTCATTATCGGCGACACGATTCGCGGACTCGGCTATGAGCCGGGACTTGCACCGGTTGCAGATTATATTGCAATCAAGATGCCGGTATTCTCATTTGAGAAGCTGCGTGGTGCAGAGATCAGCCTTGGACCGGAGATGAAGTCTACCGGTGAGTGTCTTGGTATCGCTAAGACCTTCAACGAGGCACTGTACAAAGCCTTCTTAGGCGCAGGTGTACAGCTTCCGAAGCACAAGCAGATGATCATGACCGTAAAAGATGCCGATAAGCCTGAGGCAGTCGGTGTTGCAAAGCGTTTCGAAGCGCTCGGATACAAGATCTACGCAACAAGAAGTACTGCAAAGTACTTGCAGGAACATGGTGTCAACGCACTCCGCGTCAATAAGATCACGCAGGAGTCACCGAACGTCATGGATCTGATCCTCGGACACAAGATCGACCTTGTCATCGATACTCCTACACAGGGTAACGGCGATAAGACAAGAGACGGATTCCTGATCCGCCGTAATGCGATCGAGACCGGTGTCTACTGTATTACCGCGATGGATACCGCAAATGCGCTTGCACGTTCCCTCGAGACAGCGAACGGACAGCTCACTCCGGTTGATATTGCGACGGTTAAAAACGTGTAAAATAATCCCATCAGTAAAAAAGCTGGTTGGCTACTTGTAGCCTAACCAGCTTTTTTATTCGATGGGGAATTATTTTACATTCATGGTAGACCTTTATGAATCCTGCTTCATAAGACGTTAAGGAAGTCTTAAGTTGTGTGGGCAATCATGCTATGGTAAAATGACATCATTATGGATAGCAAAGAATTCTTTCAAAAGAACAAAAATAAAATAATCTGCTTCTTCGTCACGCTGCTGCTTGCAATCGTGACGATCTATGCCGTATTCAAAGGCAGCGGCATCTCATTTGACGAACTGATACAGAGTATCCGCGATGCATCCGGTGTGGGAATCGCACTGGCTGCGGTGTGTATGCTCGGGTTTATCTATTTTGAGGGAGAGGCGGTCCGCGTGATCGTCAACCATATGGGATATCCGGCGACAAGGAGCCACGGATTTGTCTATTCGGCGGCGGATGTGTATTTTTCGGCGATTACGCCGTCGGCATCCGGCGGCCAGCCCGCAAGCGCTTTTTTCATGATGAAAGACGGAATCCCGGGGACGGCGGTGATGGCGGCGTTGCTGCTGAATCTTGTTATGTACACACTTGCGGTGGTGACACTCGGAATTTTGGATTTCGTGCTTGCGCCGAGGCTTTTTTTGCAATTCAGTATTGTCGGAAGAGTGCTGATCATCAGCGGTATGGCAGCACTGTCGGGACTTGCAATTCTCTTTTACCTGCTTCTCAGGAAGCGGGAGATCGTGCGAAAACTGATGAAAGGCACTGCTTCATTTCTGCGGAAGATTCATTGTAAGAGACTGGCACAGAAGCTGGAGAACAAGATCAATAAAGCGTTGAATGAGTACGGACAGTGTGTTTCGCTGATCTTTAACAATAAGGCGATGCTCGTGAAAGCGTATCTGCTCAATCTGCTGCAACGCCTGTCACAGATTTTGGTGACGATCGTGGCGTTTGCAGCGCTGCATGGGGATCTGCGCACATTACCGCGTCTGCTTGCAACACAGATCTATGTGGTGCTCGGTTCGAACTGTGTGCCGATTCCGGGAGGTGTCGGTATCACGGATTATCTGATGCTCAACGGTTACAAGCAGCTGATGGCAAAGACGGATGCATACCAGCTTGAAATCCTAAGCCGGGGATTGTCCTTTTATGTCTGTATATTTGTGAGTATGGTGACGGTTGTCATCGGCTATCTGGTACTAAGGAAAAATACTAGGGAGAAAATGAAATGATTGGATTTTATGACTATACGGTGATCCTGACTTATCTGTCGATTTTGTCGGGCACTGCCGGAATTATATTGTGCTTAAACGGCTTCGGACACCCCTATCTGGGAATGTTCTTCCTGCTTTTTTCGGGATTGTGTGACACGTTTGACGGCAAAGTTGCACGCATGAAGAAGGACCGCACTCCGGAGATGAAGTGTTTCGGTATTCAGATCGATTCCCTTGCGGATCTGATCGCTTTCGGGGTATTACCGGCGTGCATCGGTATGGCAATGTTTCGCAGCCGCCTGCAGATGAACGTATTTTCCGGTCCGAAGATAGCGTTGTTACAGCAATATCCGATCATTTACAAGACTGTTCTGACCACGATCGCGATCTTTTATGTGTTGGCAGCGATGATCCGCCTTGCCTATTTTAATGTGATGGAAGAGTCGGATCAGAACCGCAATGCAAACGGTGAGAAGGCATATACCGGACTGCCGGTGACCAGCGCGGCGCTCATCTTCCCAGCGGTTATGATCTTACATATCATACTGAGAGCGGATCTGACACTTATGTATTTCGGTGTGATGATCGTTGTCGGAATTTTGTTTCTTGCAAAATTTAAGGTTAAGAAACCCAAGCATACAACGATCGCGATCATGATTGCATTCGGCGTACTGGAATTTGTTCTGCTTGCGGTAAAGCTGTTTATGTTTAAACATTAGGAGACGTGTATGGACGCACTGAAATTTTTGTATCATACGACGCCGGGGCGGATGATCCTTAAGGGACTTACCAATCCCGGTTTGTCGAATATATGTGGCAGATTCCTCGATTCGAATCTGTCGCATTTTCTTATCCGGCCGTTTGCTGAAAAAAATGAAATCTGTCTTTCGGATTACGAGATGGACGATGTGGAAAGTTTTAATGACTTCTTCTCGCGCAGGATCAAGGAGGGATTCCGCCCGATCGACATGGACGAGCGTCATCTGATCGCACCGTGTGACGGCTTGCTGTCTGTATGGAAAATTCAGGATGACATTGTGTTCCCGGTCAAACAGAGCCATTACACCGTCGGTTCACTGTTGCGCAATGAGAAGCTTGCGGAGCACTATCGGGATGGATATTGTCTGGTGTTTCGTCTTTGCGTGAATCATTATCACAGGTATTGTTATGTGGATTCCGGAAAGAAAAGCCGCAATGTTTTTCTGCCGGGGATTCTGCACACTGTGCGCCCGATCGCTTTGCGGCAGTATCCGGTATTTACGGAGAACAGCCGCGAGTACACGCTGATCCGAACGCCAAAGTTCGGGACTGTCGTACAGATGGAGGTCGGCGCGATGCTTGTCGGACGGATCGTCAATCATGAGCAGGAAGCACAGGTGGTGCGAGGAGCGGAGAAGGGAATGTTTCAGTACGGGGGATCTACCATTATTGTACTTGTGGGCAAAGGCCGGGTACGAATGAGGGAAGATCTGTTGAAAAATGCACAGTTCGGAGTGGAGACCGCGGTGCAGATGGGAGAGATGATCGGTTATGCGAAGATGGATTGAAAAAATTATACCACGATATGCGTGGGGACCGCTTCTTATGGCGGTTGTGGTCAATATGGCAGTCTATGAAGGCGTAGCACTTTTTAAGGATCATCTGACGTTCTATTCACTGGAGCTTCCGATCGATCGGAAGCTGCCGTTTGTTGCGCCTTTTATTGTGTTCTATCTTCTGGCGTTTGCCCAGTGGGTGATCAACTATATTCTGATCGCGAGGGAAGGCCGCGCGTTCTGCTACCGGTTTGTGTACGGTGATGTGATCTCGAAACTGTTCTGCCTGTTGTTTTTCGTGCTGCTTCCGACTACGATGGAACGGCCGGAGGTGGTTGGAACGAGTGTGTTTGACTGGCTGGTGAAGTTTATTTATCACATGGATGCGCCTGTGAACCTGTTTCCGTCGATCCATTGTCTGGAGAGCTGGTGTTGCATACATGCGGCATTTACAATGAAGAAAATGCCGAACTGGTATAAAGGTGTCACGGTTGTGATGTCGCTCGGGGTGTTCGTCTCGACGCTTCTTGTCAAGCAGCATGTTCTGTTGGATATGTTTGGCGGGATTGCGGTATTCGAAGCCGGCCTGTTTCTTTCGGGCAGGATTTTAAAGAAAAGATCATAAGAGAAATTGGATGTAATGGAAAACTCCGGGGACTTTGTGTTCCCGGAGTTGAAGTTTATGCTGAGCATACCGCTCGCGCGCGAAAGTGTGCGACGAGCGCACACTTTATTTCTATGGCAAAAGTCTTGTGTTTGTGCTCATCTGTGCATTCTCACGCTCACGGACTTTTTTTAATTTTTCCCGCATCTTTGCGGTCAGTTCTTTTAATTTCTCGTCCGGCACAAACTGTTTTAACGTTTCTTCATCGACCGAGATTCGGTTGTCCATCGTCTTCATAATGTCAATGATCTGAACCTGCCGGAAATCGGATTCCTGACTCAGGTCGTAGATCTTGTTATCCCCGAGGCGGAGGATGATCGGACGCATATAATTCTTGGTGTTCTCGACAAGAACAATGCCTTTGTCACCGGTGGACAGATCAATGTTTGCCGCCTGTGGAACAATATGGATACATTCTGCGAGTGTCGCAACGATCTGTTTGTCGTAGCGCTCCGGGTTGGAAAGAAGCAGCTTCATTGCGGAGATCTCGGAGACCGGTTCATGGCCGATATTCATGGCCGTCATCTGGTCAAACTGGTCCGCAACACGAAGGATCTTTACCATACCCTGTAATTCCTCATCCGGCATGATTGCAAGTTTTTCCGGGGAGTCCGAATAGACATACGCCTGCATTAACGCGAGGGCTCTCGGGAAAAACTCGAAGTCGTTGCGGTACATTCCAAGCGGTTCGATACCGCGCTCTAAGGCATGCTGGATTACATCTTTGTCGGACGACGAGAGCGTATCGATTCCTTTATCGAGAATATTTTTCGGTACGTGACTGTAACCGATGTCGTACAGTAATGCTGCAGTTGCGATCGTGATCTGCTGACGGAAGTCGTAATGCAGATGGGAGGAGATCATGGATACAAGGATGGCGGTACTGATCGCATGTTTGTACATAAAATCCTCGCTGCTTCGCAGGTTCTGGTTAAAGTTCACACGATGGTCGAGTGTACCGTAATGATTCAGAATATTATTCAGAAGCTTCGGGAGCGGTTCGATCCGCTTACGCTTACTGATGAGATCGAGGCATTCGCGAAGCTGGAAGATGTAGACAGTCTGCAGCTGCTCGAATTCCAGATCTTCGCGGGAGAGCGGCGGTATCGGCTCGGCAGGTTCAAGAATATAGATCCCGACCAGACCGAAATTACGTGCGCTCACGATTCCTGGCTCGGTAAGTGTGGAATTGCGGTCGTACAGAAGTACACCATTCTTATTATAAATCGGTTTTGCGAGACGCATACCGGCTTTCAACTGATCTGTTCTGACAAATTTCATGTGAGATTACCTTCCCCATCTGTGCACGGATTTTTCGAAAAATCATTGTGCATATACATTCGATAATTAACTTCAATATAGCATAAATACAAAGGGATGCAAAGGGATTTACGCATCTTTTCTCAGGGTTTGTGCATTTTTAAACAATCTGTGAAATTTTTGAGAAGGCTTTGGAAAATGGATTGATTTTGAGCGAAAAATGTGGTAATATAGACATTGTTAAAAAATTAACAGCGCCTCGGGCGCAAGTTCAATCTAAAGGAGAACGTAAAGATGGCAAAGAAAGTTGTATTAGCAGGAGCTTGCCGTACAGCAATCGGCAAGATGGGTGGAGCATTAAGCAATACTCCAGCAGCAGATTTAGGTGCAATCGTAATTAAAGAAGCTTTAAACAGAGCTGGCGTTAAGCCGGAGATGGTTGACGAAGTAAAGATGGGTTGTGTAATTCAGGCAGCCCAGGGACAGAACGTAGCTCGTCAGGCTTCCATCAAGGCTGGTTTACCGATCGAGGTTCCGGCAATCACAATCAACGTTGTTTGTGGTTCTGGTCTTAAGTGTGTAAACGACGCAGCAACAATGATTATGGCCGGTGAGGCTGACATCGTTGTAGCAGGTGGCATGGAGAACATGTCTATGGCTCCTTACGCTATGACAAAGGCTCGTTTCGGATACAGAATGAACAATGCAACAATCATTGATACAATGGTTAACGATGCATTAACAGACGCATTCAATCACTACCACATGATGATCACAGCTGAGAACGTATGTGACAAGTATGGTATCACAAGAGAAGAACTTGATGAGTTCTCTGCAAACAGCCAGCAGAAGTGCGAAGCAGCTATCGCAGCTGGTAAGTTTGACGATGAGATCGTTCCTGTACCGGTTAAGGTTAAGAAGGAAATGGTTGATTTCGTAAAGGATGAGGGACCTCGTCCGGGAACAACTGCTGAGTCACTCGGCAAGTTACGTTGCTGCTCAGGTAAGGAAGGCGGACTGGTTACAGCCGGTAACGCATCCGGAATCAACGACGGTGCTGCAGCAATCGTTGTTATGAGCGAAGAGAAGGCTAAGGAACTTGGTGTTACACCAATGGCTACATGGGTAGCCGGAGCTCTTGGCGGAGTTGAGCCAGAGATCATGGGTGTTGGACCTGTAGCTTCTACAAGAAAGGTTCTTGCTAAGACAGGACTTACAATCGACGATTTCGATCTGATCGAGGCTAACGAGGCATTCGCTGCTCAGTCTATCGCAGTAGCAAGAGACCTCAACTTCGATATGAGCAAGGTTAACGTAAACGGTGGTGCAATCGCACTTGGACATCCGGTTGGAGCTTCAGGATGCCGTATCCTTGTTACACTGTTACACGAGATGCAGAAGAGAGGATCTAACAGAGGTCTTGCTACACTGTGTATCGGTGGTGGAATGGGCTGCTCTACAATCGTTGAGAAATACTAATTATTTGCCATAGAAATACATATAGGGGGTGCTTAAAGCATCCCCTTGAAATGTAATATAAATTATTTTAGGAGGAACTTAAAATGAAGGTTGGAGTTATCGGTGCTGGTACAATGGGCCAGGGAATCGCTAAGGCATTTGCTCAGGTTGACGGTTATGAAGTAG
>CAVHWG010000009.1:0-2830 GCA_963639645.1 Firmicutes bacterium TM09-10
GGACACCCTTGGTCTTGGCTGTATCCTTCCCACTACTAGGGCGGATTAGGGACTTTCACCCATTAGAAACGTGCGCCGCAAGGCGCACATGAAAAAAGCAAGCACCAAAGTGCCTGCTTTTTATGGAAATCTACTCAACTTTCTTCTCTGAAAATTCCTCGAACTGCTTGCGCACCTCGCGAAATGCCGCCATCAGCTTCGGTGAAAATACGCCGCACTGTCCGTTGATGATCGTATGGAATGCTTCACCCTTCGAGTATGCCGCCTTATAGCAGCGCTCGTTGATCAGTGCGTCGTACACATCTGCCACCGACACAAGCTGTGCCGATACCGGAATCTCATCTTCCTTGAGTCCGTCCGGATAACCGCGTCCGTCATATCGCTCATGATGGCTGCGGCAGATTTCGTAACATGCCTTCTGATACTCCGGATCCCAGTTCTTCTTCATCGCTTCAAGAATCTCACAGCCACGAAGGGTGTGCGACTTCATGCATTCAAACTCATCAACTGTCAATCGACCCGGTTTTAAGAGAATGCCGTCCGGGATAGCGATCTTGCCGACATCGTGAAGTGCACTGGCAACAACGATGACGTCGATCTGCTTTTGCGTCAGACCATACTCCGGATACATTTTTGCAAACGTTTCCGCAAGAATCTTAGTATACCCTTTTACACGCTGGATATGTTCACCGCTCTCCAGACTTCGGAACTCGACGATCGTACCGACCATCTCAATAATGTCCAGATTTCGTTTCTCCAGCTGCTTCGCCTGTGCCTGCAACGTATGGTATGCCTTACGCAGAACCTCGGTCTGCTCATCCACCTTCTCTTTTAAATACTTCCGGTCATTGAAATGTGAGACTGAATTCTCCACACGCTTTCTTACAATCGATGTATTATACGGTTTGCCGATGAAATCGACCACACCGTAATCAAAGCATTTATTCTCCATCCGGCTGCTCGTCTCACCACTGATGACGAGCACCGGAATCTGGTCAAGCAGATCCCGCTCCTTGAGTGCGGTCAATACTGCAAAGCCATCCATCTCGGGCATGACAAGATCCAAAAGGATCGCAGATATATCGTCACTCTCTCTGTCAATGATTTCCAATGCCATCCTGCCATCATAGGCTTCTGCGATGTCATAGTGATCACTCAGAATTTCTTTTAGTAATTCCCTGTTGATCTCCGAATCATCAACAATCAGAATTTTATCATTCATGTTCTTACCTCACTCAGCGATTCCTGTATACAGTAATCGCAACGTTCTTTTTCTTCAAGCCAGTGCACCATCATCGCAAACAACTTCGGAAGCTCGACCGGCTTGCCGAGATGGGCATCCATGCCCGCCCGGATCACACGATCGGAATCCTCCGCAAAAACATTTGCAGTCAGTGCAATGATCGGAAGATGTGTTTTTCCGCCACACTTTGCCTCATGGTCACGGATTGCACCGGCTGCCTGGCAGCCATCCATAACCGGCATCTGCATATCCATAAGCACCAGATCATAGTAACCGGCCGGATGCTCCTTCACTCTGTCATATGCCATCTGGCCGTTGACCGCCGGATCAATCTCAACTCCGGTGTCCGAAAGTAATTCTATCAGAAGCTGTCTGCTAAGTTCATTATCCTCTGCGATTAAAATTCTCTTACCGGTAAAACGTCCGTTGCATTCTTCCATCGTCAGCTTCTGTCCGGCACTCCGGGCTACGCTCTTCTCCTGTGCCACACGGAAGCGAAGCACCACTTCAAAGCGCGAGCCCTCGCCTTCCTCACTTTTGACATCGATATGTCCCTGCATCATCTCAACAAGATTCTTTGTAATACTGAGTCCAAGTCCGGTTCCCTCAAAATGTCCGGTATGTACCTTTTCCTCTCTCGCAAACGGCTCAAACAGATGCTCCAAAAATGCCGGGTTCATACCGATTCCACCATCCTCGACAATAAAACGGTAACTGTCGTAATTGCCGATCTTCTCATCCAGTTTCTCTGCGGTAAAGTTGATCCAGCGTTCCACCGGCGTATACTTGATTGCATTGGACATCAGATTTAACAGAATTTCACGAATACGCAGCGCATCGCCATATACCGTTTCCTCCGGAAGCCCGGACAGATCCACCGTGCGTGTGATCTTCTTGGCATCCACCTCCATCTGTGTCAGCGTGATCATATTCTCCAACAGTTCACGCAGCGATACCGGTTTCTCCTCCAGTCCGATCTTGCCACTCTCAATCTTTGACATGTCAAGCACTTCATTCACCAGATCCAGCAGATGCGACGAGGCCTGCTCAATCTTGTCGAGACAATCCGCCACCTTCTGCGGATTATCCAGATTGCGTTTCGCCACCTGCGTCATACCGATCATAACATTCATCGGTGTACGGATGTCATGCGACATATTCGATAAAAATTCGCTTTTGGCACGATTCGCGCGGTCCGCATTCTTTTGCGCCAGTTCCAAAGCCTCTTTGACTTGCTGTTCCTGCCTCTTATTCGCATCAATGTCACTGATCGATATGATCATGACCTGCGGAATACCGCCTTTCTCCTCCGCCAATGCGAAGCGCACGCGCACCCAGTTCCAGCCCTCCTCTTTCTTCAGACGAAGTTCGATCTCAAATTTACCGCCCGTTGCATACAAAGAGTCCGACACGGCACCATAATCCGACAGACGGCTCACCTTCGCCATATCATCCGGATGAATACGCTCCGATTGCATATCAGACAGAAACTCGCGAAAACTTCCGCTCTTAATTTCCGGCAAAATCGGCGTTTCCACACTGTGCAACACATTGATCCTGTCCTCATTGATTGAAACACGCGCGAAG
>CAVHWG010000010.1:0-5022 GCA_963639645.1 Firmicutes bacterium TM09-10
GAAATATTGAATTTTCAAGGTGCGAAGCCCATTTTAGGTATGGGAAGTCTTAGTTATTAAAATAAGATCGTGAATAAGGAGGCAAAAAAAGATGGCAGTATATGGCTGCCGGATGAAATTGATGAGAGTAAGGAGCAATAAGATGGAACATATTACAAGAGAAGATGCATTTGCACTATTAAAAAAATACAATAAGGATCCGTTTCACATTCAGCATGCATTGACGGTCGAGGCGGTCATGAAATGGTACGCGAACAAACTGGGATATGGTGAGGATGCAGAATACTGGGGCATTGTTGGACTGCTTCACGATATAGATTTTGAGCTGTATCCGCAGGAGCATTGCCTGAAAGCGCCGGAGATGCTGCGCGAGGCCGGTGTTGGCGAGGATATCATCCATGCGGTCGTGTCACACGGATACGGCATTACGATCGAGTGCGGTGTGACACTTGATGTGGCACCGGAGCATGAGATGGAGAAAGTGCTTTTTGCGGCAGACGAACTGACGGGACTGATCTGGGCGGCAGCGTTAATGCGTCCGTCCAAGAGCACAAAGGATATGGAACTGAAATCGCTCAAGAAGAAATATAAGAGCAAGGGCTTTGCCGCAGGCTGCTCAAGAGAAGTGATTGAGCGCGGTGCCGGGCAGCTTGGATGGGAGCTTGAGAAGCTGCTTACGATGACGCTTGCCGCGATGGCTGCAACGGAAGATACCATCAACGAGGAGATGGCAGCCGAGTAGAACTAAGAAAATTAAGACATCTTTCAGGAGAAATCCGAAGGGTGTCTTTTTGTGTACTTGCAAATCGCTTAATTTATAGTATAGTGGATATATTAGAATAAGTTATAGAAGGAATACGTATTATGAGAATTGCAGAATTAATCTTATATCTTTTGGCGACATTAAGCCTGATCTATGGCGTGCTCGTGCGGGCGGCCGGATCGGGAACCATGTTTTTTATGGTCTGGTTTGTGATCACAGTTGTGTTGGTGTTGTTCGGTGTTTCACTGCATTGCAGTTTGTGGAAGAAAGTTCCGGTTTGGATTAAGGGCGGACTGACAGGAATTGTGGCGTTGGGATTTGTTGCGTTTCTCATCGTGGAAGGCTGTGTGATCAGCCACATGAACGATCAGGGGGAGGACAAGCTGGATTACATCATCGTGCTTGGAGCGCAGGTGTACAAGGACGGACCGAGTCCGGTACTGAAATACCGTCTGGATCGTGCAATCGAGTATTTGGAGCAGAATCCGGATACCTACTGCATTCTGTCCGGAGGACAGGGACCCAATGAACCGAAAGCAGAGGCACAGGGAATGGCAGATTATATGATCCGTCAGGGAATATCCGAGATCCAGCTTGTGATCGAACCGGAATCCATGTCGACGGAAGAGAACATTGCAAACAGTATGAAGCATATGCGGGACGGCGCTTCGGTTGGAATTGTGACGAATGATTTTCACATGTTCCGGGCGTTACAGATCGCACATAAGCAGGGATTGATAGATGCTTGCGGAATCTCTGCGGAATCGATGAGACTGTATCTGCTCAATAATATGCTGCGTGAATTTTTAGCGGAGATCAAGTTTTTGATTTCATAAGCGATGAGCGGATGCCAATGGTTTAGGAATGAGCATAAAGGAAGCGATGGTATGCAGACAAAGATAAGAAAATATATCCTGTTTTACGGACGGGTACAGGGCGTGGGCTTTCGATACTATGCGGTCAACAAGGCGAATCAGCTGGGGCTGACCGGATGGGTGCGCAATCTGCCGGACGGAACGGTCGAGATGGAAGTGCAGGGGGAGGAACCTCTGATCGATGAACTGATCATCTTCTTGCAGAATCGCACCTACATCTGGATCGAGCGTCTGGAAGCAAAGTCGATTCCTCTTGCCGATGATACGCGATTTGAGGAGCGGTATTAAATCTGTGATTATAATTAAAAAACCACGCACAGCAAGAGTATACCGCCGTGCGTGGTTCTTTTGGTCATCGATTAACCAAGAATCTTTTTTAAATCTTCCTCCGGTGTGCTGATCGGAGAAATGTGGTAGTGGTCCACCAGATACTGCAACACATTCGGAGAGATAAATGCCGGAAGTGTCGGTCCGAGGTAGATATTCTGAATGCCGAGATGCAGCAGTGTCAGGAGGATACATACGGCTTTCTGCTCGTACCACGACAGAACCATGGAGAGCGGAAGTTCATTTACGCCGCACTCGAATGCTTCGGCAAGCGCTACCGCCACCTTGATTGCAGAAAAAGCGTCATTGCACTGTCCCATATCCATAATTCTCGGCAGTCCGCCGATTTCCCCAAGGTCAAGATCATTAAAACGATATTTGCCACAGGCGAGTGTGAGGATGACAGAATCCTTCGGAGTCTGTTTTACAAACTCGGTGTAGTAATTTCTTCCCGGGCGGGCACCGTCGCATCCACCGACAAGGAAGAAGTGGCTGATCGCGCCGGACTTGACCGCGTCGATCACCTGATCGGCAACGCTGAGCACGGTTCCGTGACCGAATCCGGTCGTCACAAAGCATCCGCCGTTGATACCGGTACGCTGCTGATCGTCGCTGTAGCCGCCGAGGCTTAACGCCTTCTCGATCACCGGTGTGAAATCTTTATCCTCTCCGATGTGGATAATGTTCGGATAAGATACCACTTCTGTGGTAAACACGCGGTCTGCATAGCCCGGCTGCACCGGCATCAGGCAGTTCGTTGTGAAAAGGAATGCGCCCGGAACACCGTCAAATTCTTTCTGCTGATTTTGCCATGCCGTTCCGAAATTGCCTTTGAGATGCGCATATTTCTTGAGTTCCGGATAAGCGTGTGCCGGAAGCATCTCGCCGTGGGTGTAGATGTTGATGCCTTTTCCTTCGGTCTGCTGTAACAGGAGCTCGAGATCCTTGAGGTCGTGCCCGCTGACCACGATGAACGGCCCCTTCTCGATCGTGAGCGGCACGCGGGTTGGAACCGGTGTGCCATAGCTGGTTGTGTTGGCGGTGTCAAGCAGCTCCATGCAGCGGAAATTGACTTCGCCGACTTCGAGCACGACCGGAAGCAGTTCTTCCATCTCGTAATCATAGCTGATCACGGACAGTGCTTTATAGAAAAAGGCGTTAACCGTCTCATCACTGTAACCGAGCATCAGCGCGTGGTAAGCATATGCCGACATGCCGCGGATGCCGAAGAGGATCAGAGATTTTAAGGAGCGGATGTCCTCGTCCGCCTCCCAGATCTGCTTCATATCAAAATCAGCAGTGTTGCCGCAAGGGGATGCGCAGTTGGTGCAGCCCGGCACGATGCGAAATTTCTCCTCGCGGACGCGGCCGATCATTGCGCGGAGCGTATCGTCGTTGAAATTTACATTGGTAATGGTAGTAAATAATCCTTCGATTAAAATGCGGTCAGTCGCATCGGTCTTGGCGTTGTTTTCGCATGCGCGTGCCAGTCCGATGAGGGCACCGGTCAGTTCATCCTGCAGCCCCGCTGTCTCGGCACTCTTGCCGCACACGCCGGCATTTCCCATGCAACCGCTGCATCCGGCGGTCTGTTCACACTGAAAACAAAACATTTTGTTATCCATTTAAAAAATCTCCTTTATGATGTCTTTGCTTTTTTGTTTTTTGTCTTTCGTTGATTTGTGAGCTCATTATAGCGAACACCAAAAACAAATTCGGTTGTTATAACCACACAAACAGAATTTTTGCTTTTTACCGGAATTGTTACACTTTGACAACTTTGTAACTTACGTGGGAGAGGCACGGTTGTTACAATAAGAGTATCAAAAACAAAAGGAAAAGGAGAGATTTTATTATGGCAAACAGAATTATGTTGAATGAGACTTCTTATCATGGTGCGGGGGCAATCAAGGAGATCGCAACAGAGGCTAAGGCTCGTGCGTTCAAGAAAGCATTCGTCTGCTCTGACCCGGATCTGATCAAGTTCGGAGTAACCAAGAAGGTGACGGATATTCTTGACGAGAACGGACTTGCATATGAAGTTTATTCTGATATTAAAGCAAACCCGACCATCCAGAACGTACAGCATGGTGTGCAGGCATTCAAGGATGCGGGCGCTGATTATCTGATCGCAATCGGTGGTGGATCTTCCATGGATACTTCCAAGGCAATCGGAATCATCATCGCAAACCCTGAGTTTGAGGATGTAAGAAGCCTTGAGGGTGTTGCTCCGACAAAGAAACCTTGCGTTCCGATTATCGCAGTACCTACTACCGCCGGAACCGCAGCAGAGGTAACCATCAACTACGTTATCACCGATGTTGAAAAGAAGAGAAAATTCGTATGCGTTGACCCGCATGATATGCCGGTAATCGCTGTTGTTGATCCGGATATGATGTCTTCTATGCCGAAGGGACTGACCGCTTCTACCGGTATGGACGCTTTGACACATGCTATCGAAGGATATACAACAAAGGCTGCATGGGAGATGACCGATATGTTCCATCTGAAAGCCATCGAGATCATTTCGAGATCATTAAGAAGTGCAGTTGCCAATGAGAAGGAAGGCCGCGAGGGTATGGCTTTGGGCCAGTACATCGCAGGAATGGGATTCTCAAACGTAGGTCTCGGAATTGCACATTCTATGGCTCATACACTCGGCGCTGTCTATGACACACCACACGGCGTTGCATGTGCAATGATGCTCCCGATCGTTATGGAGTACAATGCAGACTGCACAGGTGAGAAGTATCGTGAGATCGCTCGTGCGATGGGCGTAAAAGGCGTTGATGATATGTCTGTGGAAGAGTATCGCAAGGCTGCCATTGATGCAGTACAGAAGCTTTCTGTTGATGTAGGAATCCCGACAAAGCTGGAAGCTCTTAAGGAAGAGGATCTGGATTTCCTTGCTGAGTCTGCTCACGCAGATGCATGTGCACCTGGTAACCCGAAGGATGCCAGTGTTGAGGATCTTAAGAACTTATTCCGCAAATTGATGTAAATTCGGGTTTGGCGTGATCAGATTTTTCTAAATACGGACGATACCGGATTATAGAG
>CAVHWG010000011.1:0-17649 GCA_963639645.1 Firmicutes bacterium TM09-10
ACTATCTTTTAGTTTATTGATCATACCCTGATTCATTCTTTAACCCCTTTGTGTAATTTGATAACTGATGCTATTATAGCAATTCTCCTCTCAAAGAACAACCAGATAAAATCAATTTAACAGAAAATTAAAAAACCGCTTATTCCACAGAATAAGCGGTTCTTAAGCCAATAAGGGGATTCGAACCCCTGACCTACGCATTACGAGTGCGTCGCTCTACCGACTGAGCCATATTGGCATGCTGAAAAGCACTCAATTATATTATCAAATCTTTTCCATAAAATCAACTGTTTTTTATGAAATCTATTGACATTTGTATACAATCCGTTAGAATGGATTTATTGAGTTTATTTTTACTAAACAAAAAATCAATTATTAGAGTTGTAGCACAATAGATAAACATTTTATCCATTATAAGGGTGTTACACAAATGAAGGAGGCTATGTCGTGGATATCGGACATCGCATGAAGGAACTGCGTATACAGTACGGTCTGACGCAACAGGAACTGGCGGACCGGGCAGAACTCACGAAGGGTTTTATCTCCCAGCTTGAGCGCAACCAGAACTCGCCTTCCATCGGAACACTGCTTGATATCATCCAGTGTCTCGGCACCACTCCGGCGGAATTTTTCACCGATGAAGAACCGGAACAGATCGTTTTTAAAGCAGATGACTACTTTGAGAAAATTGATGAAGAAAAAAATTGTCAGATCGAATGGATTGTCCCCAATGCCCAGAAAAACGCAATGGAGCCTGTCCGTATGACACTCCACTCCGGCGGACGCTCGGAAATCTATCTCCCCCATGAGGGCGAAGATTTCGGCTACGTCATCAAAGGAACAATAAAGATCAGCTTCGGTGGCAAGACGCAGATGGTGCGCGCAGGCGAATCTTTTTATTTTAAGGCCGGCAAAAAGCATTATCTGGAAAATACGGGAAGCCGCGATGCCATCCTGATCTGGGTTACTACCCCGCCCAATTTTTAATTTTTACCTATTTTACAATAAGTACAAATTCTATAATAAGTACAAACAAAGATAAGGAAATAAAAACATGAGTAAACATTTAATTGATTTTATTGACATTTCAAAATCATATGACAATACACTGGTTCTCGATGAATTGAATCTTTACATCCGCGAGAATGAATTTCTGACGCTTCTCGGACCGTCCGGCTGCGGAAAAACAACTACTCTTCGTATCCTCGGCGGATTCGAGACTCCGGACAAGGGAAAAGTTTTATTTGACGGTCAGGATATTACCAATCTTCCTGCAAATGAGCGCAAACTCAATACCGTTTTTCAGAAATATTCGCTTTTTCCGCACATGACGATTGCGGAGAACATTGCGTTCGGACTGAAGATCAGCAGGAAAAGCAAAGAATATATCAACGACAAAATTAAATATGCATTAAAACTTGTCAATCTGGATGGATTTGAGAACCGTTCCGTTGATTCACTTTCCGGTGGTCAGCAGCAGCGTATCGCCATTGCACGTGCGATCGTAAACGAGCCGAAAGTACTTCTTCTCGATGAGCCGCTCGGTGCTCTCGACTTAAAGCTGCGTCAGAGCATGCAGTATGAGCTGATCCGACTGAAAGAAGAACTCGGTATCACCTTTGTATATGTCACACACGATCAGGAAGAGGCTCTTACCATGTCCGATACGATCGTTGTCATGAATCAGGGATACATCCAGCAGATCGGCACACCGGAGAATATCTATAACGAACCGGAAAATGCCTTTGTTGCCGATTTCATCGGACACAGCAATATTGTGGACGGCACAATGATTGAGGATCGGCTTGTTGAAATCCTCGGCGTAAAGATGCCATGCGTGGATGAAGGTTTCGGAAAGAATCAGCCGGTTGACGTTGTCATCCGTCCGGAGGATGTGGAACTGGTTGATCCTTCGGAAGGCTATCTGGAGGGCGATGTCACTTCTCTCATCTTTAAGGGCGTACACTACGAGCTGGATGTTATGGCAAACGGATACGAATGGCTGGTTCACACAACCAGATACGTTCCGGTCGGAACCCATGTCGGTATCAAAGTGATTCCGTTCAATATCCAGATTATGCACAAACCGGAATCTTCCGATGAAAAGGCGGTGGAAATTGATGAATAAATTCAAGCAGCAGTTTTTAGCGGGTCCGTACCTTGTATGGATCATCGGATTTATCATTCTTCCGATGATCATGATCCTCTATTACGCTTTTACCAACAGTGACGGTGCTTTTACCGTTGAATATATTGCAGCGATTGCCACAGAGACAAACCGTAAAGCCATCTTTTTGTCTCTGAAACTCGGAGTCATCTGTACACTGGTCTGTCTGGTGCTCTCCTACCCGCTTGCAATGATTCTCAATAATATGCAGATCAAGAATCAGGGACTTGTCGTATTTATCTTCATGCTCCCGATGTGGATGAACTTTATGCTCCGTATTCTTGCATGGAAGCTTCTGTTATCCAAAAACGGTGTGTTTAACAGTATTCTGACAAGCCTCGGGCTTTCACGAATCAGCATCATCAACACCCCGACAGCGGTTATTCTTGGAATGGTCTATGACTTCCTTCCGTTTATGTTGTTGCCGATCTACAACGCGCTCACACGTATCCGCAAGGACTGGATCGAGGCAGCACACGATCTCGGTGCCAACAACATAACGATCTTCTTTAAGATCATCCTGCCGCTGAGTGTATCGGGTATCATCAGCGGAATTGTTATGGTATTCGTTCCGTCCCTTACGAGTTTTGCAATCTCGCAGGTACTCGGCGGCGGACATGTTCTTTTGATCGGTAACGTGATCGAACAGGACTTTATGCAGGGCATGCAGTGGAATGCCGGAAGCGGTCTTTCATTTGTGCTCATGATCTTCGTGATCGCCAGTATGGCACTCGTTAACCAGTTTGATAAAGAAGGGGAGGGAACAGCAATATGGTAAAGAAATGTGCCTCTCGTATTTATATGTTTTTAATTTTTGCCTTCCTATATCTTCCGATCATCGTATTAATTGCATTGTCATTTAATAATTCGAAGACAAAGGTTGTTTGGGGCGGTTTCACGCTCAAGTGGTACACAAGCTGCTTTCAGGATGAGAAGATCATGTCTGCTTTCGTGACAACACTGCAGATTACCTTCCTCTCCGCGATCATCGCAACTTTAATCGGCACACTTGCCGCTTTAGGTATCAATGCGATGCGCAAGCGGCATCAGACGATCTATCTCGGAGCGACCAATATTCCTCTGTTGAATGCGGATATTGTAACAGGAATTTCCATGATGCTCTTGTTTGTCAAATTCATGGATCTCGGATTTGTAACCGTGCTGATCGCACATATTACGTTCAGCATTCCATATGTCATCTTAAACGTGATGCCGAAGCTCAGACAGGTAAATCGAAGCACCTACGAGGCTGCTTTAGATCTCGGTGCCACACCGCTGTATGCCTTTTACAAGGTAACCTGGCCGGAAATTCTTCCGGGTGTCTTCAGTGGCTTTATGATGGCAGTTACCATGTCACTTGATGACTTTAGTATTACTTATTTTACAAAAGGCGCAGGTGTCAATACTCTCTCCACCATGCTCTATACCGAGCTTCGTAAGGGTATTAAACCGGAACTTTACGCGCTCTCTACCATTTTGTTCTTTGCGGTTCTTGTAATTCTTTTGCTTGGCAATGTACGTCCCGGCAAGAAGACAACAGCCGTTGGAAACTAAATATGATCGAAATATGAAAGGAGTTTATCAATGAAAAAGAGATTATTAAGTATGGGACTCATTCTTGCACTTGCTGCCGGAAACATCGCCGCATGCGGAAGCAGCTCGGACAATGTCAAGACCGGAGAAACTATAACGGTTTTAAATTACGGAAAATATATCGATGAAGATGCTGTAAAAACATTCGAAAAAGAAACCGGCATCACAGTAAAATATGAAGAGTACGAAAGCCCGGAGGAAATGTACACCAAGTACAAAGCCGGCTCCATCGATTATGATGTCATCTGTTCTTCCGAATATATGGTAGAAAAACTGATCTTAGAAGGCGAAGTTCTTGAGATGGATTACAAAGGAATGGAAAATTACGGAAATCTCGATTCGACCATCGTCGATATGACCGCGTCCTACGACAAGGATCACACCTACTCTCTCCCTTATTTCTACGGAACACTCGGACTGTTATACAACAAAACCGAAGTGGATCCGTCCGTTGTCAAGAGCTGGGACTGCCTGTGGGATCCAACTTACGAGGATGAGATCATTATGGAGAATTCCGTGCGCGATTCTTTTGCTCCTGCACTTGTTGCTCTCGGTTACTCCCTAAATGAAACTGATGAAGCACATCTGCGTGAAGCACTGGATATATTAAAAAAGCAAAAGGAAAACAAGATCGTATATGGTTACTATGTCGATGAGACAGCCGATGCCATGATCGGTGAAGAAGCAAAGATTGCCCTCTGCTACTCTGGCGAGGCCGCCCTTGCAATGGATGAGAATGAAAATCTTGATTATTCTGTTCCGGAAGAAGGATCCAACCTCTGGATTGATTCCTGGTTTGTTCCGAAAACCTGCAAAAATCAGGATGCAGCCATGAAGTTCTTAAACTTCATCTGCCGCGATGATATTGCGGAAGCGAATTTTGAATACGTGCAGTACGCATCCCCGATCACCTCCGTTGTAGAGAATCAGGATGCTGATACGAAAGCAAACGAGGCCATCAATCCAAGCAGCGAGACGATCAAGCGCTGTGAAATCTACACTGCACTCGATGATGATGTAACCAAGCTTTACAGTACTTTATGGCAGGAATTATTATCCAACTAATTATCGGAAAACCTATTGCTTTTTGCAATCAAACATGCTAAAGTAAGACCACGATATTCACCGTATCGTGGTTTTACTTTTTTCTGTGTACGATTCGTACAGATTTCCCCGGAACATAGTTTAATTCACCGCTGTAGTAAAGGAGAATTATGAACTATCAGCAATTTTTATCCGGCATAAGGACCGAACTGTCTTCCCGAGTCACTCCGGGTGCAACCCTAAAGATACAGACGATCACCAAGAACAACGGAACGCATTATGATGGTCTGATCATCTTACAGCCCGGTTCCAACATCGCACCGACGATCTATCTGACACCTTATTATCATCGGTATCTCGAAGGCGTTCCAATGGAGGACATCTACGATGACATTCTCATTACCTATCGTCGCTATCTTCCTGAGGCAGACTTTGACATTGGTATGTTTGTCGATTTTAAGCGTGCATGTTCACACATTATCATGCGACTTGTCAATAGGGAGTACAACGAAACGCTTCTGGCTGACATTCCGCACATCGACCACCACGACCTGGCCATCGTCTTCTACTGTCTTGTCTATGCGGATTCCGAAAATCAGGGGAGCATTCTCATTCACAATTCCCATATGTGTATGTGGAACACCACAACGGAAGAATTGTATCGACTCGCACGACAGAACACCCCGCAGCTTCTGCCACATAAAGTCATTCCTATGAAAGAGTTGCTCAAGACGCATCCTCTGGCTCATCTGCTTGATCTCGATGAAATCCCAATGTACATTCTGACAAACAGATACAAGACGAACGGAGCTGCTGTGATTCTCTACGAGGATCTGCTGACACAACTTTCCGATCAGTTTGAGCAGAGCATCATTCTTCTTCCGAGCAGCATTCATGAATGGATTCTGATTCCGGTTGATGAATTTGATCCAAGAGAACTTGGTTATTACTCACAGGTTGTCAGGGAAGTCAATTCCACACAGGTTGCCGATGATGAGGTTCTTTCGGAACATGCCTATTTCTATCGAAAAGACACAAATGAATTGATCAGTCAAATATAAAAAACGCCCGGCGCTGCAATAAGCGCCGGGGACTTACTATTTCATATCACATAATGAGTCATATAACTTCTCATATTCCCTTGCAGATTTATTCCACGAGAAGTCCTGTTTCATTGCACGTTGCATCAGGTCTTCCCACGCTTTCTTATCATCACGAAAAACATGATACGCATACTCAATAATGTAACGCATTTCATCCGCATTAAAATTACAGAATGAAAATCCGGTTCCGGTATTCTCATATTCATTGTACGCCTGAACGGTATCCTTTAAACCTCCGGTTTCCCGGACGATCGGTATCGTACCGTACCGCATGGACATCATCTGGCTTAGTCCACATGGCTCAAACAGGGACGGCATCAAAAACGCATCCACGGATGCGTAGATCTTATGCGCTTTCTCCTCAGAATATCCGATATATGCCGAAACCTTATCCGGATATTGCGCATGGTAATGGTGAAAAATATTCTCAAACTTGCTCTCTCCCGTTCCGAGAACAACAAGCTGTACATCAAGTTTTGCCACCAGTTCATCCAACGCATAAGAAATAAGATCAAAGCCTTTCTGCTCGGTCATTCTTGACACGATGCCGATGAGAAAGGCATCATCTTTCACCGGAAGCCCCAATTCCTTCTGCAATGCCTCTTTGTTCTTTCTCTTCGCGCTCATTACATTCTTCAATGTAAAATTCGCTTCTATGTAAGGATCCGTCTCCGGATTAAATTCATCATAGTCAATTCCGTTAAGAATTCCATGTACGACATTTCTTCTGGCGTACATCAGCCCATGAAGACCTTCTCCGCCCTCCTGCGTTGTAATCTCATTTGCATAACTCGGACTTACTGTTGTAACTGCATCTGCATAGACAACACCGCCCTTGAGATAATTCGCCTCACCATAGGATTCCAATTCCCGGTCGTTAAATATCTGTTCCGGCAGCCCTGTAATATCGATCACTTCACGAATACGCCAACGCCCCTGAAACTTCAGATTATGAATGGAAAATACAGTCTTGATTCCGGCATAAAAATTGTCATCCCCAAATGCTGTATGTAAATAGACCGGAACAAGTCCCGTCTGCCAGTCATGACAATGAATGACATCCGGAGCAAAATCAATGTATGGCAATGCCGCCAACACCGATTTGGAAAAATAAGCAAATTTCTCAACATCCTCGTATATATTGTTATACGGAGACTGACCTGCAAAATAGAACTCATTATCAACAAAATAATAATGAACTCCTTTATACTCCGATTCAAAGATGCCAACATACTGTTTCCGCCAGTTCAGATTCACATAGAAATGACAGACAAAATGAAGATTAGGCAAAAAAGCCGCATCCATGCAAGCATATTTAGGGAGGATCACACGCACATCATACTCTTCCCGATCAAAATACTTCGGCAACGAGCCCACAACATCTGCCAGTCCTCCGGTCTTGATATAAGGAACAGCTTCGGACGAAACAAACAGAATCTTCTTCATTTTAAACACCTCCAAAAGATAAGGAACTCCCCTTATCTGTTTTTCATTTGCAGCCTTATCTTATCTGTGATCAGAGCAATAAACTCGGAATTCGTCGGCTTTCCTTTTCCATTGCTGATCGTATATCCAAACAGATCATCGAGCGTATCCATCTTGCCTCTGCTCCACGCAACTTCAATTGCATGGCGGATTGCACGTTCCACACGGCTCGGTGTCGTCTGGTATTTCTTGGCGATCCCCGGATACAACACTTTCGTGATCGAATTGAGCATATCCATATTGTTAACCGACATAATGATCGCCTCGCGCAGATACTGGTATCCCTTAATATGTGCAGGAACGCCAACCTCGTGGATCATCTCCGTCACATCTTCCTCCAGCGATTGCTGCGTGTATTGCTTTTCACTCTCTACCGTCATATTTCTGCGCACTTCTTTAACATTTCTGCGTTTGCGCACAGACTTGATCCGGTCGAGGATCTGAGTGTAATCAAAAGGCTTCATAATATAATAGTCTGCGCCTTTTGCAAATGCATCCTCAGTAATGCATTCATTTCCCACCGCACTGATCATTAAAAATGCAGGACGGTTCTTCATTGTCGCATCGGAGCGAATTCTGTCCAACACCCCGAGTCCATCAAGTTTCGGCATAACAATATCCAGCAAAACAACATCCGGTTCTTTTTCCTTTATCAAATGGTATGCTTCTTCCCCATCTTTTGCAGTTCCAATCACCTGTAGTTCGCTGTCACTTGACACAATGTCCCCTAAAAGTTCCAGTGTCATCTGGTTATCATCCGCAATTGCGACATTCAGTTTTCCCATAATGGCCTCCTACTTAGAAGGTCAAATTCAGTCAGATATACTATAAGCAAGTCGCAAAGAAATATTTTGTCGAATTTTGCAAATAATATATAAATTAATATATTACATTACAACATTTTTTACAATAAATTCGGCACGATTTGTTCAGAAAAATTTACAAAGAGCCAAACAAAAAGGAAGCCAGCATCAGCTGGCCTCCTCAAACTGTGAATTATAAAGTTCTGCATAAAATCCATTCTGCGCAAGCAATGCCTCATGTGTTCCCTGCTCGACAATGTCTCCGTCTTTCATTACAAGGATCAGATCCGCATCCTTGATCGTGGACAGTCGATGCGCGATCACAAAACTTGTTCTTCCGCGCATCAGGTTATCCATCGCCTTCTGGATCTCAATCTCCGTTCTCGTATCAACCGAAGATGTCGCCTCATCTAAAATCAGGATTTTATTATCCGCAAGGATAGCTCTCGCAATTGTTAAAAGCTGCTTTTGTCCCTGCGATACATTGCTGGCATCCTCGTTGAGTTCCATCTGATATCCGCCCGGAAGTGTCTTGATAAAGTGGTGAGCCCTCGCGGCCTTTGCCGCAGCGATCACTTCCTCATCGGACGCATCCAGCCGTCCGTATCGGATATTCTCCATGATCGTTCCCTTAAAAAGCCACGTATCCTGCAGCACCATACCGAACGCATCGCGAAGTTCTCTTCGATTGAAGTCCTTAATGTTGCTGTCGTTCAGCCGGATTTCTCCGCTGTTGACATCGTAAAAACGCATCAGAAGTTTAACCATTGTTGTCTTTCCGGCTCCGGTCGGTCCAACGATCGCGATCTTCTGCCCCGGCTTTACATGGGCACTGAAATCGTTAATAATAATCTGCTCCGGATCGTATCCGAAATGAACATGATCAAATGTAACCTCACCGGTAATCTTTGCAATATCCGCCGGATGCTCCACAATCTGTTCTTCTTCCTCTTCCTCAAGGAATTCAAATACACGCTCGGACGCGGCCGACATCGACTGAACCATATTGATAACCTGTGCGATCTGCTGGATCGGCTGTGTAAAATTCTTTACATACTGAATGAACGCCTGAATATCTCCGATCGTGATGATATTCTTGATTGCAAGCAGTCCACCGGTCAATGCAACGGACGCATAACCGAGATTTCCGACAAACATCATGATCGGCTGCATCATACCGGATAAAAACTGTGACTTCCATGCGGAATCATACAGGATCTTATTCGTGCGGTCAAATTCCTCGATTGTGTCCTTCTCGCGGTTGAACGCCTTAACGACCAGATGTCCGCCATACACTTCTTCCACCTGACCGTTGATGTGACCTAAGTATTCCTGCTGACTGCGGAAAAACTTCTGTGATTTCTTTGTCACCAGACCGATCAAAGCCATTGAAATCGGAAGGATCACAAGCGCAATCAACGTCATAAGCGGCGAGATACTGAGCATCATGATAAGTACTCCAACCAGCGTAGCAAACGACGTTATGATCGTTGTTATACTCTGATTTAATCCTTGACCAAGCGTATCCACATCGTTTGTGATGCGCGACAACACTTCACCGTATGTGCGGCTCTCAAAGTATTTCATCGGCATGCGGTTGATCTTCTCCGAAATCTCTTTACGAAGCTGATAACATACCTTCTGTGTGATTCCGGTCATGATCCATCCCTGCACAAACGAGAAGATCGCGCTGAGCAGATAAAGTCCAAGCACAAACAAAAGGATAGAACCGATCCTGCCGAAATCAATGCTTCCGGTTCCCTGAATTTTCGCCATCAGGCCTTCCGTCAGAGCGGTTGTCGCCTTACCGAGGATTTTCGGACCAATAACGGTAAATACAGTGGAACATGCCGCAAACAGCATTACAACAAAAATTCCAATCTTATATTTTGCTATATACTGAATTAACTTTTTGATCGACTTCTTGAAATTCTTAGGTTTCTCCCCCGGCTGCATCCCTCGTCCCATCGGACCTCTTCTTCGCTGAGGCGTCTGTTTCATATCCTGATTACTCATGTAAAGCCACCTCACTTTCTTCAAGTCCCAGTTCCTTCGCGGAAAGCTGTGATTTTGCGATCTGCTGATATACCTCACACGATTTCAATAATTCCTCGTGCGTGCCTTTTCCCACGATTCTTCCGTCATCAAGCACAAGAATCTGCTCTGCATGTAAAATTGTACTGATACGCTGCGCAACAATGATCACCGTGCTGTCTTTGACATTCTCGGAAAGCGCCTTTCTGAGTGCGGCATCCGTCTTTAGATCAAGTGCGGAAAAGCTGTCGTCAAAGATAAAAATCTTCGGATTCTTTGCGATAGCTCTGGCAATGGCAAGACGCTGCTTCTGTCCGCCGGACACGTTGCTTCCCCCCTGTGCGATCGCACTGTCATACTTGTCGTCCTTCGCCTCGATAAACTCGGTCGCCTGAGCAATCTCTGCCGCTTTTTGGATTTCCTCGTCCGTCGCATCATCCTTGCCGAAACGCAGATTCGAAGCGATCGTTCCGGAGAACAGCACACCTTTTTGCGGAACAAAACCAATCTCCTCGCGAAGATCCGCCATACGGATATTACGAATGTCTTTTCCGTCTAATGTAATGCTTCCGTCCGACACATCGTAAAGACGCGGGATCAGATTGACAAGCGTTGACTTACCGCATCCGGTACTGCCGATGATTGCGGTCGTCTTACCCAGTTCCGCAACAAAATCAATATCGTGAAGAACATCCTCCTCGGCGCCCGGATATTTGAAATTCACATGGTCAAAACGGACAACACCGTCGTGTATCGTAAGTTCTTCCGTTTTTTCCGGATCATGGAGCGAGGACTGTGTATGAATGACCTCATCGATTCGATCCGCAGCAACAGCTGCTCTCGGAAGCATGATTGACATCATTGTCAGCATCAGAAACGACATTACAATCATCATCGCATACGTGATAAATGCAGTCATCGCACCGACCTGCATCGTACCGCCGTCAATCTTATGTGCACCAAACCACACGATTCCGACGGTCAGCACGTTCATGATCATCATCATACCAGGCATCATAAACGTCATGACACGGTTGGTAAAAAGCATCGTTTTTGTAAGATCTTTATTTGCCGCATCGAAACGTTCCTCTTCCTTCTTCTCTCTTCCGAACGCGCGGATTACGGAGAGACCGGTTAATATCTCACGGGATACAAGATTGACGCGATCAACCAATTGCTGCATCAGCTTGAACTTCGGCATGGTCACAGACATCAGAACCATCACATATCCTAAGATAACAATGATCGCAAGAACGATGATCCATCCCATTCCCGCACCGGTCTGCATAACCTTAAGTACACCACCGATTCCAAGTATCGGCGCATATGCGATCATACGGAGCAGCAGGACCGAAACCATCTGGATCTGCTGTATATCATTCGTACTTCGCGTAATCAGGGATGCAGTTGAGAATCGATCCATCTCCGCATTTGAGAATCCGACAACCTGCCTGAACACTTTTCCGCGAAGTGTCATACCGATTCCTGCACCGACTCTTGAAGCAAACAAACCGACCAGTACGGTTACAATTCCCATTAAGAAAGCCATGCCGACCATCTTAAGTCCTGCGGAAAGCAGATAACTTTTCTGAATATGATCCACGTCGAGCCCCGCAGCCTTGTCACACGCTACCGCATAGGCAACTCCCATGGATTTCACAAGAGAACTTCCCATGGTATCGATCGTATCCTCCATCTGCTCGCGCATCGCAAGAACCGTGTCTTTATCCATCATTCCGGAATCAAGCATCTGTACAAAGAGCGGACGGACATCCACACAATTGACTTCACGCTTATTTCCGTCATCATCTTCCTTTTCCTGCTTGAAACTTTTCAGTTCGACACCCATCATCTGACCAAGCTGCTCGATCGACAGATCGGAAAGTTCCGTTTCATCCTTGCCCATCTGCTTTGCGATCAGAGACTTGAACGTGTCTTCCTCCATCGCACTCATCTGATAATTCATAATCAGTGGCAATACCATCTGCTCATCGACTTCATCCAGCTTTTTATCGGAATCTTCCGTAAGCTGATATGTGCCGTTCTCCAACGTATAAAGGCTCTCCCATGTTTTGACCTCATCATCAGTCATGATAAAGCGGGCAGTCTCATATTCATCTTCCGTCAAAGCTTCCGGGAGCACATGCTCCACACCATAATTTTGGATTCCAATATCGATGATGTCTGATGTATAAGCCGGAAGCGACAGATCACACCACGCCTGCACAAACAAAAGCGCTATAATGATCACGATTGCTTTCCAATACGGAAGCATGTTCTTAAATATGCTTTTCATCGTCCTGCTCCTTTCCTTCCTCAAATTTTCTGGCTTTTATTTCCTTCTCCGCAATTACATATATATGATTCAAATAAGCGGTCAGACGTTTTATTTCCTCTTCATCTACTTGTTCCATTACCGCACGCCCGAAATCACGCATCGTATTTCTTGTGCACAATGCAATCTCTCTTCCTGCATCTGTCAATTCCACATAGGTATTTCTGCGGTCCTTCTTATTGACATTGCGTTCCACATACCCCTTGTTTTCAAGGCCTCTGATCGTTCTTGACATTGCAGGCGGAAGCACATGTGCTCTCGTTGCGAGTTCAGAAACGGTAATCTCACCCTCATTTTCTTTATCCATGATCATATTCATTGTAAAGAATTCTGCCCGGCTGATCTTCGGAAACATATCACTGAACTTTAATTTCCGAAACTGGCTCATTGCCTGAAACAGTCCTTCGTATGTCGATTCCATTTTTTGCTCCTTTGTTTTCTTATTTGTTAACATTGTTATGTGTTTGCATGTGTTAAATAATAACACCGGCAAATTACTGTGTCAAGTAATTTGCCGGTGTTCATTTTTATTTAATATTTACTTTATTTTTCTCTAAGATTATCGGACTTTGGATAAGAACTCACGCAATCTCTGATTGCTCGGATGATCAAAGAACGTTTCCGGATCTTCGTCCTCCTGAATATTTCGCTCATCGATAAAAAGCACACGATTGGCAACTTCCCTTGCAAATCCCATCTCATGGGTTACAACGATCATCGTCATTCCGTCCTCTGCAAGCTCCTTCATGATTGCAAGAACTTCTCCAACCATCTCCGGATCAAGTGCCGAAGTCGGCTCGTCAAAAAGGATCACATCCGGGTTCATTGCCATCGTGCGGGCGATCGCAATGCGCTGCTTTTGTCCACCGGACAATGTGCCCGGATAAGCATCTGCTTTTTTCGCAAGACCGACACGCTCCAACAGACGACGTGCTTCCTTCTCGGCATCCGCTCCGGAGACATTCTTAAGTTTCATCGGGGCGAGCATGATATTCTGCAGGACGGTCATATTCGGAAACAGATTGAACTGCTGGAATACCATTCCGATCTTCTGGCGAACATGATTGATATTCGTCTTTTTATCCATAAGATCCGTTCCCTCAAAAATGATCTGCCCCTTCTCCGGACGCTCTAACAGATTTAACGAACGCAGGAATGTCGACTTACCGCAACCGGAAGGCCCGACAATGGCGATCACCTCTCCGCGGTAGATATTTGTATTTAAATTTTCAAGGACAACATGCTTACCATATGATTTGCACAAACCCTTTACTTCGATCAATAATTCTCTATCTTGCATCTTTCTTCAATCTCCTTTCCAGGCGTCCGACCAGAGACGTCAAGAACATAACAATCACAAGGTATACCAATGCGACTGCGATCAACGGCATAAATGCCTCGTATGTATTGCTTCGGATGATATCACCGGCCTTTGTCAGATCGACGAGACCGATATATCCGACGATCGCACTCTCCTTTAACAAAGCGATAAACTCATTAAAAATTGCAGGAAGTGAATTCTTAACCGCCTGCGGCAGAATGATATGGATCATCGTCTGTCCGTATGTAAATCCAAGGCTTCGGCCGGCCTCAAACTGTCCGATTTCAACCGACATGATTCCCGCACGGATTGCTTCCGAAACATAGGCACCGGAGTTCAATCCAAATGCAATGATCGCTGTCATAACCGGATTGGCCTGCACCGTCGCAAATACGACAAAGTAAGCAATAAGGAGCTGAACCATCATAGGTGTTCCTCGGAAGATGGTCAGATAGATTTTAACCAGCTCATTCAAGATACGCATGCCGATCGACCGTTCCTCATTGCGATCATTGGCAACACGAATGATTGCAAACACGAAACCAAGCAGAATACCGATCAATCCAGCAAAAATCGTAATAAGGATCGTAGTTCCAAGTCCCTTTGGAATATACTGCCAACGGTCTTTCTCAATAAATACCTGTTTAAACTTCTCTACAAAGCCCTGTTTTACAGCCCCTTCTCCGGTGTTTACGATAATGACCTGTTTTGCGGTCGTATATGCCTCAGAGAAATTGATATTCTTTAAGCGGTCTTCCGTAACGGTAAGTCCGGCGACACCGATATCCGCTTTTCCCGACTGAACCGCAGCGATGATCGAATCAAATTCCATATCCGATACGACAAGTTCCATTCCCAGCTGGTCGGCCACAGCCTGTGCCATATCCACATCGATACCGACTGCTTTTCCGTTCTCGTAATACTCATATGGCGGGAATGCAACATTCGTTGCCATAGTAAGTGTACCGTTCTCACGCATCGTGCCATCCGGCGATTCGTACGGCGTCTTTCCCACATTCTCACCAATATAATTATTAATGATACTCTCTAAAGTTCCATCCTTTTTGATTTCATCGAGTGCACCGTTGATCTTGTCGAGCAATTCCGTGTTGTCTTTTGCGACACAGATTGCATAATCCTCATCCGCATATGCCTCGTCAAGGACCTTAAGTTCCGGATTCTTTTCTACAAACGCAAGTGCAGGCTGCTCATCAATGATCACGCAGTCGATCTTATTCTGCTTTAATGCCTGTACCGCATCAGCTCCCTTATTGTAACGCACAACCTGGGTTCCGGCATCATCCCCCTCATAATCGGATGCATAGGTATCGCCGACCGTACCGATCTGCACACCGATCTTAGTTCCTTCAAGATCATCAACACCGGATATCACCTTCTGCGGTGTCGAATCTTTCTTTTGTCCACACGCAGTCAGTGAAAGCAGCATGAGTGCCGCAAGAAACACCACTGCAAGCGAACGTTTTTTCATTTGCATTTTTCTCATAACTCGTTCCTTCCTGGATTCTTTGGAATCCGCCAAATTAATTTCTATTTTACAATATTTTCCGGCAGAATAAAACATTTTTATTCCGGAAATCTGCATAAAAATGCATAAAGCCAATCAGAAAGCACGGCGCATTTGGCTTGTCTTCGGTCTTCTGCTGACCGCAAACTACGGAACCGATGTCAGCAACGGATTCTACCCTACAAACGAATTTGAAATCAGCCGAAGAATGCTCGGCAAATAGGAACCTGAAAATGAATATTACCACAGAGAGTTCACCTCTAGTACCGAGAACGGTTTTGCGCTCGTAACACGAGAAGCTTCTCTTATGGAAAGTAAGGGTCAGGATATTATAATTATGATCGATCATTTTGCTCTACCGGAATATGCAACATTATATTCTTAAATTTAAATTTTATTTTTCACTTTCAAGCATGGTTTCTGCAAATATTCCATATCCTCTCGTCGGATCATTGATCAAAACATGTGTCACTCCACCGATCAGCTTTCCGTCCTGGATGATTGGTGATCCGGAAAGTCCCTGCACAATTCCTCCGGTCAGAGATAACAGATTTTCATCGTCAACATGAAACCGGATACCTTTGTTTCGATCAGAAGGAGAATAATCAAACGAATCAATGACAATGTGATAGGCCTGCCTTGTACCGGATGCATCTGACAGAATATAAGCCTCTCCCGTCTTCGCATCCTGTTTATATGCAAGTGCATACACCTCATTTTCAAGAATTATTCTATTTATATATTCTTCATTTAATTTTCCGTATATTCCGGCATCACTGTTTTTACTCACACTGCCAAGAAGATTTGCCTTTCCGTAATATACAATTCCCTGCAGCTCACCCGGATCTCCACGTCTGCCTTTCTTAATTCCCAGGATTTTTGCCTCATACAGATACCCCTCTGACATCTGTAAAAGGTTGCCGGTCTCTCCATCACCAATACCATGCCCCAACGCTCCGTAGTTTCCGTTTTCATCATAGTAGGTCATAGTTCCGATACCGGCCATATCATCTTTGACCCAGATTCCAAGCATATAATTTAACGTATCATCCTGTGCATTTTTTGCAAGAACAGGCTGTACTGACACCGCAATATCTTCTTCTCCACGCATAACCGTAAGAACCATAGATTCAGCTTCATTCACGCGAATCTGCTCGGTCAGTTCCTCTTTTGATACGATTGCATTTCCGTTCACTGCAAGAATATAATCTCCGGGAAAAACAGCATGTTCTGCCGGCTGCGCATAACTGCCATCCGCAAGTTCGACCGGACTGGTTCCCAATACAAACACTCCGTTGGTCACACCATAAATTCCGATCACATGACCGGAGGGATACACACTCGTACTCTCCACAACCGAAACTTCCACTTCTTTGATTGGAAATACCCCAAAGAGATAGCACATCATCTCATGTGTACCGATCGAAAGCGGAATACCCTCTCCGCTGTTTTTCCGATTCATGATTCCTTCATATGTGCTTAACCCGACCTCAGCCATTGTCTGTATGTTTGGTTCACACACCGCAAATTCAACTGGAATCTGCTGGCAAAAGGACAGGGTACTCCCCTCCTCCAGATAAACATGACTTGGAATCAAATCCATCATTGTTCCGTAAGAAAAGCATATTAATATGCATAAATAAATCCAAATTATATTTTTTAATATATGTGTATAAAAATAACGCATACCATATCTCCAATCCAAATTCTAAGACATAGTATGCGATAATTTTATTTTTTCATGTAAGCCATTTTCTTCATCTCACGCGCATTCTCAACAACCGTATCCGTAATCTCTACGCCACCGAGCATACGTGCAAGCTCCTGTACACTCTCCTCATCAGAAAGTTCATGGATGCGTGACACAGTTGTTGCATTCTCAACCGATTTCTCGATCAGGAAATGCGAATCTGCCATCGCGGCGATCTGCGGAAGATGTGTTATGCAGATGATCTGATGAGAACGACCAAGCTCATTCATCTTCTCCGATACCATCTGAGCCGTTCTTCCGCTGATTCCGCTGTCAATCTCATCGAAGATCAGCGTTTCAATATGATCGTTTTCAGCCAGTACCGTCTTGATTGCCAGCATAATACGCGACAATTCTCCACCTGAAGCTACCTTACCAAGTGGTTTTAGCGGCTCTCCGGGATTGGTAGAGATCATAAACTCCGCTTCGTCAGTTCCGTTCTCCGTAAAATCAATTTCTTGAAACTCCATCGTAAACTGTACGTCAAGA
>CAVHWG010000012.1:0-4356 GCA_963639645.1 Firmicutes bacterium TM09-10
AGTACAAGGATCTGTATATGGATCAGGCGATCGAGATGGTTGCGGATGAGGTGGTCGATCAGGTTGGCGAGAATCTTACGCAGCAGCTTTACGAGCAGATGCGCCGCAATTTAAATATTACAACAACGGAATAGATCACGGTGCGGAGATAAGTGTATGACAACGGAACATGTGCGATCAGGACACAGATTTTCGCCGCGCGCAGAAGCAGTCAGTGCGGTTGCCGCTGTGGTGGTCTTATATATGATCTTAGAATCTTTGGGCATTACATGCCCGATCAAATTTGTCACGGGGATTTCCTGCGCGGGGTGCGGGATGTCCCGGGCGTGGCTTTCTTTGCTGAGGCTCGATGTACGTGGGGCCTTTTTTTATCATCCTCTTTTCTTCCTCCCACCGCTTTTTGTAGTGGTTCTGCTTTTGAAATCTAAAATAAATATTAAAATTTATAAAATTTTTATGTTTACAATGATAATGGCTTTTGTTATAGTCTATTTATACCGAATGATATGCGGACACGATGGCGTTGTTGTTTTTCAGCCACGTGACGGTATTATTCTGCGTATGCTACAACAAATAAGGGAATAATGAAGGAGGAACACAATGTTTTGTACGAAATGCGGTAAGCAGATCGCAGATTCGACCAAATTCTGCCCATACTGTGGTGCAGAGTGCTCAACCGCACGCAAGGTTGTCGATCAGGCGAACGATATGTTTCAGGCAGCAGAACAGGAACTGGGAAGTGCGATTGATGAGGTAAAGCAGAGCTTTAACAACAGCGGCGCGAACAACCAGAACTACAATCAGAACCAGGGAGGCAATCCGAATCAGGGTTACGATCCAAACCAGAATCAGGGTTATAACGGTGCTCCGTACGGCGGAGAGCGTCTCAAGGATGATCGTGGACTTGTTTCCTACATCCTGCTGACACTCATCACCTGTGGAATCTACGGATACTATTTCATCTACAAGATGGCACATGATGTCAACGTTGCCTGCGAGGGTGACGGAGAGAGCACATCCGGACTGGTTGCTTTCATCCTGTTATCCATGGTTACCTGTGGAATCTACGCATGGTACTGGTACTACAAGCTCGGCAATCGACTGTCTGCCAATGCATACCGATATGGATTAACTTTCCAGGAGAATGGAACCACCGTATTGCTTTGGATCATCTTCGGATCTCTGATCTGCGGAATCGGACCGTTTATTGCAATGCACATTCTGATCAAGAATTCCAACGCAATCTGCAATGCATATAACCGTGCACACGGACTGTAAACCGAATAGAATGTAAAATCTGCCCTCTTTACCGCACATGGTAAGGAGGGTGCTTTTTATTTCCAAAAGCGCACTTGAAAGAGTGCGCAATGTGTTTCATAATAGAGCGTAGAGTTTATACGAAAAAGAGAGGAACATACTTTGGACAAGCAACAAGGTAATGAAGAAGTAATAAACGGTTATGTCGATCATATCGTATTTCGAAATAATGAGAATGGCTACACGGTGATGGTGATGATCTGTGACGAGGAAGAACTGACCTGTGTGGGCATTTTTTCTGATATTGCAGAGGGCGAATGCATCGAGGCACACGGAGAATACACGGATCATCCGACTTACGGAAGGCAGTTTTCGGTGAAAAGCTTCGAGGAAAAGGCGCCACAGGACGAGCTCGCGATTGAGCGTTATCTCGGTTCCGGTGCGATCAAGGGAATCGGTATCGCTTTGGCGGCGCGCATCGTGCGAAGATTCAAGGAAGACACGTTTCGTATCATTGAGGAGGAGCCGGAGCGGCTTGCGGAAGTCAAGGGCATCAGCCAGCGCAAAGCGATGGAGATCGCGGATCAGGTAAATGAGAAGCGCGATCTGCGACAGGCGATGATCTTTTTGCAGCAGTACGGCATCAGCACAACGCTGGCGGTCAAAATCTACAATACCTACGGACAGGAAGTGTACAGCATCTTAAAGGAGAATCCGTACCGTATGGCGGACGATGTGGATGGTGTCGGATTTCGGACGGCAGATGAGATCGCTTCTAGGGTCGGCATACGCACGGATTCGGATTTCCGCATTCGAAGTGGTATCCAGTATGCGCTCCTGCAGGCATCCAATGAGGGCAACACTTACCTGCCGATGCCGGAGCTGACGCAGAGAGCCAGTGCACTGCTTGAGATTGAACCGGAATATATTGAGAAACATTACATGAACCTCGCAATGGACCGCAAGATCATCATGCGGCAGGTGGAAGATGTCACGCAGATCTACGCGAGTGCTTTCTTCTATATGGAAGCAAATACGGCAACGATGTTAAAACAGCTCGATGCGACGTTCGATGTGCCGGATATCGAGATCGAGTCGCGTCTGCGTCAGATTGAGAAGCAGACGAAAATGGATCTGGATGAGCACCAGGTGGAAGCGGTCAAGGAAGCGGTAAGAAACGGTGTGCTCGTGATTACCGGTGGACCGGGTACCGGAAAGACAACGACGATCAACACGATTATCCGGTATTTTGAGTCAGAGGGCATGGATATTTTCCTTGCGGCACCGACCGGACGTGCGGCGAAGCGAATGAGTGAGACGACCGGATTTGAGGCGCGCACGATCCACCGCATGCTTGAATTAAACGGCGGTGTGGAAGGAAACGCGGGCTTTGAGCGAAATGAGCAGAATCCGCTCGAGACGGACGTGATCATCATCGATGAGATGTCGATGGTGGATATCTCGCTGATGTATTCGCTGCTGAAAGCTGTCATTGCGGGAACGCGTCTGATCCTTGTGGGAGATGTCAACCAGCTTCCGAGTGTCGGACCGGGAAATGTGCTTAAGGATATTATCGATTCGAAGCTTTTTCACACGGTTATGCTGACGAAGATCTTCCGTCAGGCGAGCACGAGTGACATTATCGTCAACGCGCACAAAATCAACCGCGGCGAGCCGGTCGAACTCGATAACAAGAGTATGGATTTCTTTTTCCTGAAGCGTTACGATGCGGACAAGATCATTAACGTCACATTACAGCTTATCTTGCAGAAACTTCCAAAGTTTGTCGGGGCATCGATGATGGATATTCAGGTGCTGACGCCTATGAGAAAAGGCCTGCTCGGTGTGGAGCGGCTGAATACGGTGCTTCAGATGTATCTGAATCCGCCGGACAAGAGCAAAAAGGAAAAGGAGCATGGAACAACGCTTTTTCGTGAGGGCGACAAGGTTATGCAGATCAAAAACAACTATCAGCTTGAGTGGGAGATCCGCAGCAAGTATGGACTCTGTATCGACAAGGGAACCGGTGTGTTCAACGGAGACACCGGAATTATCGAGGAGATCAACGATTTTGCGGAGACGGTTACTGTGTGTTTTGATGAGGGACGTATGGTTGAATATCCTTATAAGCTGCTGGAAGAGCTGGAACTTGCGTATGCGGTGACGATCCACAAGTCACAGGGCTCGGAGTATCCGGCGGTCGTGATTCCGCTTTTGTCGGGACCACGCATGCTTATGAACCGGAATCTTTTGTATACGGCTGTGACCAGAGCAAAAAAGTGTGTTACAATTGTGGGAAATGATACAACATTCGAGCAGATGATCGCGAACAATTCCCAGTTGAGACGATACAGCGGTCTGCGCGACCGGCTGATTGAAGATGCAAACGAGATGTAGAAAGGGGCATGCTCTATGGAAATAAAAATATTAACAACGGAACAGCTTCCGGAGGCAGCGGGACTGGCACGCGGAGTCTATGGTTACTGCCTGCGCAACAACGTGCCGAATCCGAAGATGTCGCAGGCTTTTGACCAGTACAGCCATCAGGATTATTTAAATAATATGATGAGCGAGGGACATCTGGTAATGTGGGGTGCTTATGAGCAGGACACGATCGTAGGAGTCTCTGCAATGCAGGCGGAGGGACATATTACGATGCTGTATGTTCATCCGATGTACCAACGCCGCGGAATCGGAAAGAAACTGCTGGAAGAAATGAGAAAATATGCAAAAAATATTTATAATCTTTCAAGCGTGACACTCAACGCAATGCCGGCATGGACAGAGCGTTATTTTGCAAAGCGCAAGTTCAAAAGAATGAATGTGATGCCGAACAATGATTTCGTGTCGATGCAGGCGGCAAGCCTTGATGAAATCACCTATGAGAAGAAGCCTCTTCCGACGGGAGTGGTGCTCTCTGTTGTGTTTGGATCGCTTTTCTTCTGCATTCTCGCGGTTGTGATCGGACTTATTTCTCTGATCGGATAAAGGCATTACCAACAAAATGTATAATTTATACATATTTATTAAAAAAACCTCGGCACTTTTTTCGATGCTAAAGTAGTTGAAAAAAGTGCCATATTATGATAAACTTTTTAC
>CAVHWG010000013.1:0-2478 GCA_963639645.1 Firmicutes bacterium TM09-10
GTGAGGACCTTGTAATGATATCCATATGTCCGAACGTAACCGGATCAAAGCTGCCCGGATAGATTGCCTTTTTCATAATTTGCCTGTCTCCTATTTCTTTCGTATAAATACATGCATGTTGGTCTTGTATTTCTTAAACTTATCAATTTCAAATCCAAGTTCATCCAGATAATCAAAATCTGTGTCAAGGGAAGCCTCGACAACAATTCTTGCATCCGGTTTAACAAGTGATGAATGGGACAGGAAACGAAGTACTTCTTCTTCCAGTCCGTGACGATACGGCGGATCCATAAAGATCAAGTCAAACGTATACTTGCCTTCCAGCGAATGCAGTCCGCTGATCACATCCATGGTAAGCAGCATAGACTGTTTGTCAAATTTTGTGAATGCGATATTCTCCTCAATGCACTTTGCTGCTTTGCGGTTGTTTTCGATAAATACGGCATATGCACCGCCGCGGCTTAATGCCTCAAGTCCGATCTGTCCGCTTCCGGCAAACAGATCCAGAAAATAAGAACCAGGCACATCCATCTGCAATACATTAAAAAGCGTTTCTTTTGTTTTATCTGTCGTTGGTCTTGTGTCCATCCCCTCAATGGTTTTCAGTGGGAGACTTCGCGCTGTGCCAGCGATAATTCTCATATTTTCTACCTCCGCATAGGATGCTTATTTCTGTTCCTTTAAGACGTCTTTGTTTTTTGCAAGGTAATCGATCAGGGAAATTACGGTAAGTACAAGTGAAATGTAGATCAGCACCGTACCGATGATGTCAAATGCCTTACCCGGAATGTTAAGGATCAACACAATGACCGTCACCATCTGGAAAGCGGTCTTAAACTTTCCCCAATAACTTGCTGCGATCACAACACCGTTGTCCGCTGCAACAAGGCGGAAACCGCTGATAATAAACTCTCTTGCAATGATCACGATAACGATCCAGGCTGGAATCTTATCGAGTGCGATCAGACTGATCAAAGCGGAGCTTACAAGCAGCTTGTCTGCAAGCGGGTCCATAAACTTTCCAAAATTTGTTACCAGATTGTATTTTCTGGCAATCTTTCCATCAAAAAAATCCGTGATACTGGCAACAATAAAGATTGCTACCGCAATATAATTGCCGTATCCTTCAAAATACGGTGCTAACAAAAAGAATACAAAAAAAGGAATCAGTATTACGCGAAAAAGCGTTAATTTGTTCGGTAAATTCATAATAACTCTCCTATCAGATCATATTCATAAGCGCCGGTGACACGTACTTTTGCAATATCACCCGTCATAAGTTTTTCCTCGGTATTGATAAAAATATATCCGTCCACGTTCGGAGCATCGCGGTAAGTTCTTCCGACATATGCATTCTCGTCTGCAACGTTACCCTCGATAAAAGCATACAATTCCGTACCTTTCATCGAATCATTTTTATCGAAGATCACTTCTTCCTGAAGCTCCATCACATCTGCCTGCCAGTCTTTCATGACTTCTTCATCAATCTGATCCGGCATCTCGGCAGCCGGTGTTCCTTCCTCCGCAGAGTAAGTAAAAGCTCCAAGCCGGTCAAACTCCATATCATTGACAAACTGCATCAGTTCCTCATGCATCTCCTGTGTCTCTCCCGGAAAACCACAGATCAATGTCGTTCGAAGCGTAATATCCGGCACGCGTTTACGAAGATGTGCGATACGTTCGATCAGTTCCGATTTGTTTGTCTTTCGTCCCATGCGGCGCAAAATCTCATCATTGCAGTGCTGGATCGGCATATCCAGATAATGACATACTTTCTTGTCACGGATCATTGCATCGATCAGTTCCTCGTAGATCTCCTCCGGATAACAATACATGATGCGAACCCAGAACAATCCCGGAATCTCATTTAATGCATCGAGAAGCTTATGAAGGCTCTTTTCTCCGTATAGATCTACTCCGTAAAGTGTTGTCTCCTGTGCGACAAGGATCAGTTCCTTGACGCCGCCTTCCACCAGTTCCTTTGCAGAAGCAACCAGTTCTTCCATCGGAACGCTCCGATAACGGCCTCGCACGGAAGGAATCACACAGTAAGTACAGTTTTTATTGCAGCCCTCTGCAATCTTTAAATATGCAAAATGTCCGCCCGTTGTAACGGTGCGCTTTGTCGTGTGTGTCGGAAGTCCTGTCAGCGTATGAAAATTCTCGTAAAATTTGTGCTCCATCGTGCTCTGCACCGCTTCCCAGATTGCATCATAGGAATTGGTTCCGAGAATCGCGTCGACCTCCGGAATTTCTTTTTTAACTTCATCCTGATACCGCTGTGTCAGGCATCCGGTTACGATCAGTGATTTGCATACACCGGTCTTCTTCTGTTCTGCCATCTCAAGGATCGTATTGATACTCTCCTCCTTGGCATCTCCGATAAAACAGCAGCTGTTGACAATGATAATGTCCGCCTGAGTTTCATCATCCGTCAGTGTAATTCCGTGGCTGGTAAGCATTCCGATCATATACTCG
>CAVHWG010000014.1:0-4327 GCA_963639645.1 Firmicutes bacterium TM09-10
GGCATGGAAGCGGTAATGAATAATCCGGGCTACAAGCCCCGGACAGCAGGGGCATGGAGCCCGGATTATTCATATAATTGCGCATGCGTAAAATTCTCTGTATTGACATGTGAGTTTAAAATAGTTATAATTCAAACTGTTTGGGTTATAACTATTTTTTTGTGAGGTGAGGCATATGGATGATACACTGCACTATCTGATCATGGCGAATCAGATGCTGGTACAGAAGGCTTTGATCGAACAGATCAAAGACACCGGGCTTACCATAGGGCAGCCGAAGATCCTGGATTATCTGAAGGACCATGACGGAAGTAACCAGAAAGAGATTGCCAATGCATGCTTCCTGGAGGCGGGATCTTTGACAACGATACTCAATAAGATGGAAGAAAAAGGTCTTATTGAGCGCAGAGTATTAAACGGAAACAGACGCAGTTTTCATATTTTTATGACGGAAGAGGGCAGGAAGAAGCAACAGGTTGTGGATCATGCTTTTTCGGAGATTGAAAAGAAAGCACTGGCGGATATTTCCGGGGATGAGTACGAACATTTTTTGTCCGTATATCAGAAAATCTATTCTAATCTACAGAAAAAATAGCACATAAGTTACAGAAAGAAGGCACATAGTAAAATGAACAAATTGAAAAGATATCTTATATTTCTGGTGGGACTGTTTATCAACGCGCTCGGCGTCAGTCTTGTGACCAAAGCGAGTCTTGGCACTTCGCCGATCTCATCGATTCCTTATGTTTTAAGTCTTAATTTTCCGCTTACACTCGGAAATTTCACGATCTTGTTTAGTATTTTTCTCATTGTATTACAGATATTGATCTTAAGGAAAAACTTTAAAATGGAAAACATCCTGCAGATACCGGTATCCATCGCGTTCGGATATTTTATTGACCTTACGATGTATATGTTTTTCTGGGTGAATCCGGAGCATTATATCGTAAAAGTGATCGCACTTCTTGCAGGATGTATCGTTCTCGGATTTGGCGTTTATCTTGAGGTGGTAGCAGATGTCGTAATGCTGCCGGGGGAGTCGTTTGTCCGCGCAATCGTACAGACCTGGAATACAAATTTCGGAACGACAAAGGTTCTGTTTGACTCGTCCATGACGATTATTGCGGGGGCGCTCTCCGTTGCCTTTTTCGGAAAGTTAAACGGTGTGCGGGAAGGCACGATCGTAGCGGCTCTGCTGGTTGGATTTATCGCAAGACTTTTCGGAAAACATCTGGAGTTTGTAAAGCTGTATTTATTCCCGGAGGAATATCGGACGGAGAATGCACAGGCGCAGACCGCAGGCAGCCGCGCAAGATCAAACGTAAAAGATGTGATCGTTATCGGCAGACAGTATGGATCGGGCGGACATGACATCGGAAAAATGTTAGCGGACAAACTCGGATACAAATTTTACGATCAGGAAATTATTGAGATGGCGGCAGGAACGACCGGTTTGACGCCTGCCTTTATTGAGAAAAAAGAAGAGTCCATGACGAACAGTCTTTTGTATGATCTGGTCAATCAGATGTACCAGTACGGAAACGAGAATGAAGATGCACCGAAGGACAAAATTTTTGAGGCGGAATCCAAGGTGATCAGAGAACTGGCGGAGCAGGGAAACTGTGTGATCATCGGAAGATGTTCGGATTATGTCTTAAAAGATGACAAACATGTGTTAAAATTATTTTTTACAGCCCCGCTTGAAAGCCGGATCAAACGCGTGATGGACCGCCTTGCCGTAACTTCGGAAGAGGCTGCGCACAAGATCCGTAAGGAAGATAAGATGCGTGCGGATAACTACCGTTATTATACCGGTAGAATATGGGGCGCGGCAGCCAATTTTGATATCACGATCAACACGGATATGGGCGTTGATTATATCGAAAAATGCGTTCGTGAAGCGTTACGCAAAGCCGACTAAAAGCACGATTTGAGTGTCGCGGCAAATTCTTCGATATAGTATCCGCAATTCTTTTTGTCTCACGGACAAGTTGTTTTAAATCCCCCGATATGATCAGGCTTTTTCGATAAAAATGTTCGCCGGAGGGCGTGAGGGAAAACGTCCGATTGTGGCGCTCCAACAGCTTTACGCCAAGCTCGTCCTCCAGCTTTTTGATATGCTGGGAGATGGCGGACTGCGAGACAAATGCTTGTAAACGGTGCCGGTGTGTCACCGAGTCAGACACCAATCGAGGCTATTTTACATGTGGATCTGTATGGCAAAGCAGTCTTATTGGAAGAAGTCGGAAAAGTGATCACAGAGGGCGGTGTCGGTGTGACGATCTCCAGTCAGTCGGGATGGAGAATGCCTCAGCTTACCGCAGAGGAGGATGCGGCGCTCGCAACGACTCCGACCGAAGAATTGTTGGATCTTGCAATCTTACAGCTGGAGAATATCAAGGATACGCTTCACGCATACCAGATGGCAAAACGCTGCAACGAGAAGCGCGTGATGGCACAGTCTGTCGAGTGGGGAAAGCGTGGCGCGCACATCAATGCGATCGCACCGGGCATTATCGTGACACCGCTTGCAATCGATGAATTTAACGGACCGCGCGGTGATTTCTACAAGAATATGTTTGCAAAATGCCCGGCAGGAAGACCGGGAACTGCAGATGAGGTGGCAAATGTGGCGGAACTTCTGATGAGTGACAAGGGTGCATTTATCACCGGATCAACATTTTTGATCGACGGCGGCGCTACGTCATCGTATTTTTACGGACCGCTCAAGCCGGAGATATAGAGTGAGTTATCGTAAAAAGTAAATCGGGTGGGAGAAAATCTCCCGGAAAGCCTTGTAAAATATGCGTGATAACGTTTGCATGGCTTGAGAGAAATATATGAGAAAAGCGATTGTTTTCATTGGAAAGCAGTCGCTTTTTTCTGTGCAGACGATTGCACCGTGACAACGTTTTCACGAATTGGGTTTGATTTATTGGAAATAATCCCCTATATTCATACCAAGCCGATCGGAAATAAAAAATCGAAGAAAGAGAGGAATTGAGTATGAAAAGAAGATTCGTAGCATTGATCACAGTAGCAGCACTTGCAGTCGGAGCGGTTACCGGATGCGGTGGAAACGATAACAGCACAGAGAGTGCAAAGAAAACCGACACCATTGAGATTACAAACGTATCGTATGATCCGACACGAGAATTATATGCAGCTTACAACGAAGTGTTTGCAAAGCACTGGAAGGAGCAGACCGGACAGGATGTATCGGTTGTGCAGTCACACGGAGGTTCCGGCAAACAGGCGCTGGAAGTTGCCAACGGACTGCAGGCGGATGTTGTGACACTGGCTTTGGAGGGAGATGTGGATGCGGTCAAGGATGCAGGTCTGATCGAGGATGGATACACATCGGAGTTCCCGCTTGACAGTTCTCCGTACACTTCAAGCATTGTGTTCCTTGTACGCAAGGACAATCCGAAAAACATTCAGGACTGGGATGATCTCTTAAGAGACGATGTCGGGGTGATTACACCGAATCCGAAGACTTCCGGCGGAGCGCGATGGAATTATCTTGCGGCATGGTACTATTTTGAGAAGCAGGGAGAGAGTGAGGACGAAATCCTTGCCAACATGAAAACACTTTATGAGCATGTACTGGTTCTGGATTCCGGTGCAAGAGGAGCAACCACTTCCTTTGTTGAGAACGGGCAGGGCGATGTCTTACTTGCATGGGAGAATGAGGCATTCCTTTCACTGGATGAGCATCCGGGCGAATATGAGATTGTGGTGCCGTCGGTATCGATCTTATGCCAGCCGACTGTTGCCGTGATCGATGAGGTTGTAGACAAGAGAGGAACCAGAGATGTCGCAACGGAATACTTAAATTATCTGTATTCGGATGAGGCACAGAAGATGGAAGCCCAGTGGTATTACCGTCCGTCCAACGAGGATATTTTAAATGAGTTTGCATACAGCGGAGAAAGCAATACGATCACGGAGATCCCTTCGGATGGCAAGTGGATCATCACGAATATCGATCTGACGGATATTGCACATTTCGGCGGATGGACCGAGGCAACGAAAAAGCATTTTGCGGATGGAGGATTGTTTGATTCCATCTATGAGGAAAAGTAACAGACGAAATTGAGGTGAATGGAAGATGAAAAACAAGAGGAAAAATGTGATACCGGGATTTGGAATTTCGTTTGGAATTGTGATGGCGATCCTTGGATTTATCGTAATCATTCCGCTGTGCTCACTGGTGATCTTTTCCGCACAGTTGTCACCCCGTGAATTTATCGAGACGGTGACAAGACCGCGTGTATTATCCAGTTACAAAGTCAGCATTGAGACCGCGCTCATCGCATCAGTGATC
>CAVHWG010000015.1:0-8007 GCA_963639645.1 Firmicutes bacterium TM09-10
CAATCATACTTTCCATTGATCCGTCCGGCACAAGCAGATCCGAATAGATTTCATTTCGCAGAAAGTTTCGCATCAGCGGCTCATGCGCTGCAAACGTATCTGTAAACTGCTGCAATGCATCACGCGTTGTCTCTTCCTCGTAGGTTTCCGACAACTTTTCCGCCTGTTCGATTACCGGATCTAAGTATCTGCGGTACAAACCTTCCTTGCGATAATTGACTGCCAGATCCTGCAATAACTCGTTGCATTCGTCCATAGTATCCAGTGCATCAACCGGCACATCCTCGATTGCTTCCTGAAGTTTCACAATGCTCTCATTCGAAAAATAATCTTCAATTAAATTTTCCGTAAGATCATCCTGTTTATCAAGTTCCAGCAAAATATAAAATGCTTCTTTTAAAAGTTCCGCAAGCGATACCGACGTATCTTCAAGCAGTTCAAGAAGCTTGCTTCTTATCAAAAATAATTCTTTTTGTTCGCCCTCTGTCTCCCATGAAATCTCCGGAAATGCAATCGCTTTTCGCTCATTCCACAGATCGATAACCGCCGGACAGCAAGGCATCAGCGTTTCTTCCTCATGTCCCGCAAAAGTATGCACCTCTCTCGGAAAAACCGTACAAGTCTCAGATAATACTGCATCTCCATACGCAGACACAAGGCAGCACAATTTATCGTCAGCAAGAAACGGACAACGATGATCTTCCTCCAGACGGATCACACGTCCGCCCTCTCGTTTCATCGTATAATCACTCAGATGCGTGCGATGTCTGCGCAACGTTTCCGGCGGTGTCATCGTCTTCCACTTGCGCGAAGACTCCTCGTCCACCGCAATCTTCCACTCCTGACAACAGGTGATCGGGCATTTATCCGCAATACATGTAAATTCTTCATAATAATCCGGTCTGTAACGCATCATTTCCATTCCTTCCATTCCTTCCATATCGAAAACGCTGCCGCTTTCGCGACAGCGCTTGTTTCTTTTTCTATTATATGCACAGCCTTGTCTTATTACAAGAAGGATTTCGTATTTTCCATGATAAAAGGCTTTGCCTCTTCCTGTCCCCACGAGGTATCATACATCCCCATCAGGTAATCCTTCAACTGCTTCCGGTTATCAAACTTTAACACCTGATACGGCAGTGAAAATGAAAGTTTTTCGACAAAAAGCAGCTTCTTGTCTTTCGTTGGGACAAGCACACCTGCATGACCGATAAACAACTCGTTCTCATCCTCCCCGAAACTGGAATGGAACACAACCGTGATCAACGAAGCTTTTGTTCCGGAAATCGTTACCTCATTTTGCTTCCACGCTTTCTTCTGCTTTCGGACATGCGTATCGACGTCCGTTGTATACGCCGTATTTAACGTGGAATACAAGGTCTCAAAAGCATGTTTCTGCTTCTTCGTAAACTTCTTTGCCGGTGCATGTTTAAGCGCATCCTGATCCATAAACAGATTCGATGCGTTTGCCTTCGCATCCGCCTTCACCGAGATCTTGTCTTTCAGCAGATCAAATGCGGTAATGCGGCAATTATACCCGATAAAATCCGGATACTTTGCGTTCCACAGTTCCATGATCTTATTTTCGTCATACTGCGGATTTTTTGTCGAAAGTTTCTTAAATCCTTTCTTAACAAGTCCGGTGTTCTTGATCGTTTTGTTATAGTCCTTCACATCGGAAAGCCACGCATTCACATTCTTTTTCGAAAGTCCCGCATCAAGCATTGCCGTTTTTACTTCTTTGCGCGACTGGGCATCCACAAGATTGGAATAGGCTCCGCGGTACGTTGTCTTTGCGCTCACCGCAGTCGGCTGCGTTACCAGCAAATAAGGCACCATCAAAGCAAATATTAAAACATATGCAATCACCGAAAGGATCCACACATTTCTGCCGAAATTTGCGATATCTCCACGGCCCTTCGCATTCATCACATCAGAAACGGATGTACAGACAAATAACTTCTTCAAACCACCATGTGCATCAAAATAACTGTTCATAAATTTAATTTTCTCCTCCTTTGCGAAGCAAGTCATAGATCCACTTGCCGGACGTACTGAGATCACTCCTCTTAAATCCATTTGTCTTACTGCAGCTGTTCTTGATCATCGCAGAGCCCTCATCTTTATTAGAAACATTCCATGCCACATAACTGATGTCACGTTTGTCAAGTGCTTTGATCCATTTTGCAGCTTCCTTTTTATCAATTCCACCGTAACCGCTCGCATCCGTAATACCGAACTCCGTGACAAAGACCGGAAGTCCCTTTTTGACCGCGTCCGTCAGAGTCTTCCGCATATCGGCCTTGTGCGTTCCCGCATAAAAATGAAACGCATACATCAGATTGTCGTATCCCGTGATCGGGCTTGCTGCAGCCTCATCAACCTTCTGCGACCAGTTCGGTGTTCCGACAATGATAACCGCATCCTTATCGTTCTTGCGGATCACCGGAATCACCGACTTTGCATATGACTTGATCGTCTTCCAGTCCGTTCCGCCGTTTGGCTCGTTACAGATTTCGTAGAGCACATTATCATAGTCCTTAAACGTCTTTGACATCTCCTTGAAAAAAGCCTTTGACGCTTTCACGTTTTTCTTCGGATTTCCATCCGACAGAATGTGCCAGTCGATGATCACATACAGATTGTTTTTCGCCGCAAGTTTTACGCCTTTTTTCACAAGTGCCTTAAGCTGCTTGCGATTGTTCGCATCACCCGAGCAGTAGCCGTTATACTCCTCCGTGTACATCGCAAGGCGCACCACGTTCGCTCCCCATTTGTCGTGCAGTTCCTTGAAATACTTGTCGTTGACATACTGCGGATACCATGCCAGTCCGTGCGTGCTGACACCGCGAAGCTGCACAACATTGCCGTCCTTGTCGCACAGTTTTGTGCCTTTTACATGCAGCGCAGACAATGTACTTTTTGTCGTTGCGGCTTGCGTGCCGATCGGTATTCCCGTCAGGAAAAGCGTCGCAATCAGGATTCCTGTGAGACATTTCTTAATCCATGTTTTCATTTTCTATTCCCCTCCTCTTTTTTTCATAACCTTATTGTACTCTATTTTCAAAAATATTTGTTGACAAATTTTTTAAAATGAATTATATATGATATATACTTAGTAATGCTAAATAGTAAGGCAAAGGTAATTTATGGATTCAAAATATGTACAACAATTTAAAAAAGGATCATTGGAAATGATTCTTTTGTGCTTAATCAGTGAGAAAGAAACCTACGGTTATGAAATCATTACCGAATTGAACACCAGGGGCGATCATATCTTCGGATATGCAAAAGAAGGAACCATCTATCCTATTTTATATCGCCTGGAAGCTGCGGAAATGATCTCATGCAAAATGGTAAAGGAGTCAAAAGGGACTCCAAAAAAGATGTACTCTTTAACCGCAAAGGGAAAAGAAACGCTGGACGAACTGAAAGCGTTCTGGAACGAGTATGTAACATGTGTTAATCATTTTATAGAAGGAGAATAATCTATGGGCGAACAGTACATAAGACAGGTAAGTCGAAAATTAAACCTTTCCCAATCAAGGAAAAAGGAAATCTTGCATGATCTGGAAGAATTATTTGCAGAAGCCGCCTCTCACGGAGAGACAGAAGAAGATGTCATTAAGAGACTCGGTTCACCGGAAGAATACGCAAACGAATGTCAGCTGAATCTCAGCCATGAGGTCGGAAAAAAGAAGAATTGACGAATGCTTTTTTCTGTTGTATACTCATTCATGTTCATCGGAGGGCAATTTGTTCAACGGAAACAATAGCCGGATAAGATGGCGGGTTGAAACACCTGCTTCTTATCCGGCTTTTTTGATGCAATCATCATTTTTTATGGAGGTTACTTTTCATGAATAAGACATCGAATTTCACAGAAGGTAAGATCTTGCAGCCGCTGATCCTGTTCGCGCTGCCGGTACTGTTTGCGCTATTCCTGCAGGCAATGTACGGTGCGGTGGATCTGCTGATTGTCGGAAAATTTGCATCACCAATCGATGTATCCGCTGTATCGACCGGATCACAGATCATGATGACGCTGACCAACCTTGTCAGCAGCTTTGCAATGGGAACGACCGTGCTTCTCGCGCAGCAGATCGGATGTGGCGAACGGAAGAAGGGCGGCAAAACCGTCGGCACGGCGATCGTTATGTTCGCGATAATCGCCATCCTTACGACCGGAGTTCTTGTCTTTCTTGCGCCACAGATCAGCAGCATCATGAACGCTCCTGCGGAAGCATTTGACAAGACCGTCAACTATGTGCGCATCTGCGGCGGCGGTATGCTCGTCATTATCGCTTACAATCTGATCGGATGCATTTTCCGAGGTCTGGGAGACTCCCGAACGCCACTGTTGACTGTGGCGATCGCGTGTGTCTGCAACATCGTCGGCGATCTCATTCTGTGTGCAGGATTTAAGATGGGAACGGAAGGCGCTGCGATCGCAACCGTTTTCGCACAGATCATCAGTGTGATCGTATCATTCGCCGTTATCCGCAAAAAAGAGTTACCGTTTGAGATGCACAAAAGCAACATTCGCATCGAATCTTCGCTGCTTCGCAAGATGGTTGGACTCGGTGCCCCGATCGCATTGCAGGATCTGCTGGTCAGCATCTCGTTTCTGATCATTCTTGCGATCGTCAATTCCATGGGTGTGACAGCATCTGCGGGTGTCGGCGTTGCCGAGAAAGTGTGCGCCTTCATCATGCTGATTGCCTCGGCATTCATGCAGTCCATCTCCGCCTTCGTCGCACAGAACTACGGCGCGAACCACATGGATCGTGCGAAAAAGGCGTTACATTACGGTGTCTGCGTTTCGTTTGCGATCGGTGTCCTCATGTTCTTCCTGTCGTTCTTCCACGGCGACCTTCTTGCAGGAATCTTCTCGTCCGATGCCAGTGTCGTTGCCGCTGCGGTCGACTACCTGAAAGCTTATGCGATCGATTGCCTTTTTACCGCGGTATTCTTCTGTTATACCGGTTTCTACAATGGTATCGGCATGACAAAATTCGTGATGATCCAGGGAATCATCGGCGCATTCTGTGTGCGTGTTCCGGTGTCCTACTTTATGAGCCTGCGCGAAGGCGCTACGCTTTTTGACATCGGACTGGCAACACCAATGTCCTCGATCACACAGCTTGTATTGTGCGTGGGATGTATGATCTATCTGAAACGTACGAAGAAACTAAGCTAAAGCAAAATGCCCCGAAAGAAGCGATCTCTCAAAAGTATTACTTTCGAAAATCCTATCTCTTCCGGGGCATTTTTTGTCTCATACTGACGATCAATTGCTTTTGATTTTACTGAATATCAAGCACTTTATAATCCTGATCCTCAACGGTCTTCTTTAACACATCATCGGCAACCTCGCTCTCAAGCGTTACTTCTGCAGTGCCGCTCTCATGGCTGACCTTTGCCTCCTTTACCTCTGCAAGTGCCTCGAGCGCCTTTTTCACTCTTGCCTCACAGTGTCCACACATCATACCTTCGATCTTCATTGTCTTTGTCATTGCATTGTCCTCTCTTTCTTTGCCCTGTCTCTCTTTGTTCGGATCCGCACTATTCTGCGGTTCCTGATTTATCGCAACCACACCGGTGCCATCCACCGTATGTGCTTCGGTAACATGATTTCGCTCTTTTCTGGTCGGCTGGTGCATCTTAAACAGATTCAGCCGCAGCGCATTCGTCACAACGCAGAAGCTGGATAAACTCATCGCAGCCGCGCCGAACATCGGATTTAACTTAATATGGAAAAGCGGATACCACAGTCCCGCCGCAAGCGGAATTCCGATCACATTGTAGAAAAATGCCCAGAACAGATTCTCGTGAATATTGGTCAGTGTCGCGCGGCTCAAACGGATAGCTGCCGGCACATCGCTCAGACGGCTTTTCATCAGTACAACGTCCGCCGCATCGATCGCAACATCTGTTCCTGCGCCGATCGCGATACCGGTGTCCGCACTGGTGAGTGCCGGTGCGTCGTTGATGCCGTCGCCGACCATCGCAACCTTGCCCTGTTCCTTCAGCTTGCGGATCGCGCTCTCCTTGCCCTCCGGCAAAACACCTGCGATCACTTCGTCCACGCCCGCCTGCGCGCCGATGGCACGCGCGGTCTTCTCGTTATCTCCGGTGATCATGACCACACGGATTCCCATATTGCGGAGCGCCGAAACTGCTTCCGCCGAATCTTCCTTGATCGTATCTGCCACAGCGATCATTCCGAGTAACTTAGAGTCCTCCGCAAAAAGCAGAGGCGTTTTTCCCTGCTCGGAAAGCTTTGCTGCTTTCTCTGTCACATCATCCGATACCGCAACCTGACTGCTCATATATTTTAAACTTCCGCCGCACAGCTTCCGGTCGCCGAGCATCGCTTCCAGTCCGTTTCCGGATAACGCGTGGAAATCCGTCACCTGACCGTAGGACTGTTTGATCGCGTCCACATAACGCATGATCGCGGTTGCAAGCGGGTGCTCGCTTCGCGCCTCAAGCGCAGCCGCAAGAGATAATAATTCCGCCTTGCTTCTGCCCTCTGCCGGAAGCACATCCGTTACCTTCGGCTCACCGCTCGTGATCGTTCCGGTCTTGTCCAAAGCGACAATCTGTGTCTTTCCGGCATTCTCAAGCGATACCGCATTTTTAAACAGGATTCCGTTTCTTGCGCCCATGCCGTTTCCGACCATGATGGCAACCGGAGTGGCAAGTCCGAGCGCACACGGACAACTGATCACGAGTACGGAAATGCCTCGCGCCAGCGCAAAGCCGATCGTCTGTCCCGCAAGCAGCCAGACAATGATCGTGATAACTGCGATCGTGATAACCGTCGGAACAAACACGCCGGATACTTTATCTGCGATCTTCGCGATCGGTGCCTTCGTTGCTGCCGCATCGGACACCATCTGAATGATCTGAGCCAGTGTCGTATCCTCGCCGACGCGCGTTGCCTCACAGCGGAGGAATCCCGACTGGTTGACGGTTGCGGCGCTGACTTTGTCTCCTGCCACCTTATCCACCGGAATGCTCTCGCCTGTCAAAGCCGACTCGTTGACCGCGCTGTCTCCCTCGATGATCACACCGTCGACCGGAATATTCTCACCCGGACGAACAACGAAAATATCGCCTTTTGCCACCTCATCGATCGATACGGTCACTTCCTGTCCGTCACGGACGAGCGTTGCCGTCTTCGGTGCAAGCTGCATCAGGCTCTTGAGTGCATCGGTCGTCTTTCCTTTCGAATGAGCCTCGAGCATCTTACCGACCGTGATCAGAGTCAGGATCATTGCCGCAGACTCGAAATAAAATTCATGCATGTAGGACATGACGGCATCCATATCGCCGCGCATCTGCGCATCGGTCATCGCAAAAAGCGCATAGGTACTGTAACCAAACGATGCTCCGGCACCGAGCGCCACCAGCGTATCCATGTTCGGCGATCCGTGAAGCAGGCTTTTGAATCCGCTCACGAAGAACTTCTGGTTGATGACCATGATAATAATGGTCAAAAGCATCTGCAAAAGTCCCATCGCTACATGGTTATCTGCCATCACTGCCGGGAGCGGCCATCCCCACATCATATGTCCCATTGAAAAATACATAAGTACGATCAAAAATACCAGCGACGCGATCAGGCGTTTTCTTAAAATCGGTGTCTCATGGTCGCGGAGTGCCTCCTCCGCCTCGGCGTATGTGCCGCCCGCCTGCGCATTTGATTTCTCGCTGCCCTTGACCGAAGCGCCGTATCCGGCATCCTGAACCGCCGCGATAATCTCCTGATTCGTGGCGCTTCCCTCCACACCCAGGGAGTTCGTCAGCAGGCTTACCGAACAGCTCGTAACGCCCGGCACCTTATTTACCGCTTTCTCAACACGGGCGGAGCATGCCGCACAGCTCATGCCGGTAACATTATATTGTTTCATATGCTTATTCACCTCAATCTCTACGTTATTGGAACGTCTGACATTTCTTTCGTCCCCCTGAGCGATGCTTGGAGTGATGCATCAAAGA
>CAVHWG010000016.1:0-7271 GCA_963639645.1 Firmicutes bacterium TM09-10
AAATACATGAGCCCGGAAGATCTGGAGCAGGAAAAGGAAAATGACCTTGTTGACCGAATGGATGATTAGTGAACAAATCATAGAAAGGGGTATATGAATATGAAGGTAACAATTTCAGATGCAGTAAAATATATTGGAGTGGACGATAAGACGATCGATCTCTTTGAGAGCCAGTATGTGGTTCCGGAAGGCGTGTCTTACAATTCTTATCTGATCCTGGATGAGAAGGTTGCACTCATGGATACCGTGGATGCACGCGGCATGGAGGAGTGGGAGAAGAATCTCACAGAGGCGCTTGCGGGACGCAAGGTGGATTATCTTGTAATCCAGCATCTTGAGCCGGATCATGCGGGAAGCATCGGAAGACTGATCGAGCTCTATCCGGATGTGACTCTGGTCGGCAATGCCAAGACATTTGCGATGCTGCCACAGTTCTTTGACATTGATCCACAGATCAAGAAGGTGACTGTCGCAGAGGGCGATACCTTATCCCTCGGAAGTCACACACTGACATTCGTGATGGCACCGATGGTACACTGGCCGGAAGTTATGGTAACTTACGAGAGCACCGAGAAGATTTTATTCTCTGCAGACGGATTTGGAAAGTTCGGAGCTTTGGATTCCGAGGATGAAGAAGGCTGGGCCTGCGAGGCAAGAAGATATTACTTCAATATTGTCGGCAAGTACGGTGCGCCGGTGCAGGCACTGTTAAAGAAAGCGGCCAATCTGGATATTCAGATGATCTGCCCGCTTCACGGACCGGTTTTGAAGGAAGATCTCGGTTATTATATTGGATTATATGATACATGGAGCAGCTATCGACCGGAGAACAAGGGTGTGCTGGTTGCATACGCTTCCATCCACGGCAATACAGCCAAGGTTGCGGAGAAGTTTGCCGAGATGCTCCGTGAAAAAGGCGTTGAGAAGGTTGTTGTCAGCGACCTTGCAAGAGAGGACATGGCAGAGGTGATCGAGGATGCATTCCGTTACGACCGTATGGTAGTTGCGGGAGCCAGCTACGACGGTGGTGTTTTCCCATGCATGCAGGACTTTTTACATCACTTACAGTCCAAGGCGTACCAGAATCGTACGGTAGGTATCATTGAGAACGGTTCATGGGGCCCGACCGCGGGAAGAACAATGAAAGCGATTCTCGAGACAATGAAGAATGTGACGATCGTGGAGCCGATGGTAACGATCAAGTCCACAATGAAAGAAGCGGATATTCCGGCGCTTAGCGCTTTGGCGGATACAGTTGCTAACGCGTAGGTTTATCATAGATTAAGGGGATGAATAGTTTACACGAGGCAGATTGATGAATTAAGGAGAAAATCGGAAAATGAGAAAAACAAAAATTATTTGTACGATTGGACCGGCAAGTGAGAATGAGGAGACTCTGACGCAGATGTGTCAGGCGGGAATGGATGTTGCCGGTTTGAATTTTTCTCACGGAACCCATGAGGAACACCAGAAGAAGATCGACCTGATCAAGAAAGTACGCAAGAAACTTTCTCTTCCAATTGCCATAATGCTGGATACGAAGGGACCGGAGTACCGTATTAAGACGTTTGAGAACGGTAAGATCCATCTGGAAGAAGGCGATACATTTACTCTGACAACGGATGATATTGTAGGTAATGAGCAGCGTGTTGCTGTCAACTACAAGAATCTGATCGAGAATCTGAAAGTGGGAGACCGCATTCTCGTAAACAATGGTCTGATCATCCTTGAGGTAACCAAACTGAAGGCACCGGATGCCATCTGCAAAGTTATTGCAGGCGGAGACCTCTCAGATCGCAAGAGCATGAATTTCCCGAATAAGGTTATGAACCATGCTTACCTTAGCGAACAGGACAAGCAGGATCTGCTTTTCGGTATTCAGAATGAAGTTGATTTCGTTGCAGCTTCGTTCGTATCGACAAAGCAGGATGTTGCGGATCTGCGTGCATTCCTTGACGCAAACGGCGGTGAGGATATTGATATTATCGCGAAGATCGAGAACCGTTCTGGTGTGGATCACGTTGAGGCGATCTGTGAGATCGCCAACGGAATCATGATCGCACGAGGTGATCTCGGTGTGGAGATTCCGGGAATGGAAGTTCCTGCGATCCAGAAATATCTGATCAACAAGTGCCGCATGATGGGAACCCGCGTGATTACCGCGACCGAAATGCTTGAGTCCATGATCCACAACCCGCGACCGACACGTGCGGAGTTATCGGATGTTGCGAATGCAGTATATGACGGATCCTCCGCAATTATGCTTTCCGGAGAATCGGCTGCCGGTAAATATCCGGTTGATGCTGTTCGTAATATGGCAGAGATCGCAGAATACACCGAAAGCCAGATCAAGTATACAAAGCGATTCCAGACTTCCGACTTTGAGATCAAGAGTATTCTCGATGCTATCTCACATTCGACCTGTGCGATGGCAATCGATGTACAGGCAAAATGCATCGTGGTCAGCTCCCTGAGCGGAACGACCGTACGCATGGTCAGCCGATTCCGTTGCCCGGTTGATATCGTCGGCATGACCACTTCCGAGCGCGTGTGGAGAAAGCTGAATTTAAGCTGGGGCGTAACACCGGTTCTCTGTGAGGAGTTCAATTCAATGGAAGTTATGTTCTACAATGCGATGAAGGAAGCCAAGAAGATCTTTAAGCTTCAGAAAGGCGATACCGTTGTACTGACCGGAGGTCTGATCAACGGCCAGATCGGCAATACCAATGTAATTAAAGTCGAGCGTGCATAAAACGCTTGCATTTTCAAACGTATGTGATATAATCGGAGCACAACAGATTCTATCACATACGTTTTCCCTTTTATCAGGGGGAATTTATGAAGACAAATCGAAGATTAAGAACCGTGATGGTTCTTCTGTGCATGGTATCCATGCTTGCTTTTTCCGGAACGAAGACAGATGCATATGCGAGCGGACTCGCGTTTGTGGTGCTCAACACGTATGAGCAGACGATGAACATCGGGGATGAGTACCAGCTCTACGCAGTGACATCGAACGGGCGAAAGCCAAGCTTCGCTTCGAGCAACAGCAAAGTGGCGTCGGTGAACACGTACGGCCGGATCACCGCGAAGAAAGCAGGCAGTGCGAAGATTACGGTCAAGACACGAAATGGGGAGGCATGTTGCCGCATTAACGTCAACAAGACGACAATTACGCTGAACCGGACATCGGTATCGATGGACAACGGAAGTGAATTTCAGTTGAAAGCGGATGTGTCGACCGGGCATGAAGTCAAGTACAAATCAAGTAAGAGAAGTGTGGCAACGGTGGATGAGAGCGGTGTGATCACTGCAAAGAAGCCGGGAGATACCGTGATTACGGTGTCGGCGGACGGCACAAGCGTCACCTGCAGGGTGAAGGTCAAGCGTCCGAAAGTCACACTCAGTCTAAGCAAGGCAACACTGAATTGTGAAGAAGAGTTGCAGCTTGCTATCCAAACCAATTCCAGAACCACACCAAAGTGGAAATCGTCCCGCCCGAGCGTTGCGCTTGTGGATGACAGAGGGCATGTGATCGCGCTCAAAGAGGGCAAAACGATCATTACTGTGACCGTGGACGGTGTGACTGCGAAGGCGGCGATCACGGTGACAGCGGCAGTCGAAAAATAACCGGTCATCGATAAAAACGATTTTTACTTAAGAAACTACTGACAAACAATTAGCGTGGGAAAACGGATGGAATCTGCTGGTATAAAAATAAAATAGTGATACCAAAATAAAAAATGCTCCTTTGTATCGAAGCGGTAAGATCACTATAATACAATCGGTAATATAGTTGAATGCAGGAGAAGGAGTCTATAATGGATATTGAAATTACAGAATATACACAGGCTGGATATAAGCCGGTCGTTGATTACGGAAGCTGGAGAGTAGCGGTGCTCAATGATATTGATGAACTTGAAGTACCAAATTTAAAGACGATGCAGAAACATCTTTTGACGGATGAGGTATTTGTGCTGCTCAAAGGAAGTGTAACGCTTTTTACTGCGGGCAAAGGCTGGGAGATCGGTACGATCACGAAGCAGATGCTGGAACCGTATAAGTGTTACAACGTTAAAGCCGGAGTGTGGCATACGCATACGCTTGCGCCGGGCAGCAGCGTGTTGATCATTGAGAATCGTGACACGGATGACAGCAATTCGCCGACAATCGCATTGTCGGAAGCACAGATTGCCGAGCTGCGTAAATGTGCGGCACAATAAGAGACGAACGGTGATACAAAGAAGGCTTCGGATGTTATCCGAGGCCTTTTTGAATCATAGGAAATTCATTCCTATGATTCAAAAACGCTCCGCGGGGATGCGCAGCTCGCGGAGATGAAGTTTATGCTGAGCATACCGCTCGCGCGCGAAAGTGTGCGGCAAGCGCACACTTTATTTAAATGCTTTGACATCAAGTCGTGAAGGTGTTAGCATATCGATATTGCACGTTAAAGGAGAAAACAGGAATGATAAAGAAATATATTGGGGATAAACAGTTTTATAAACATACTCTGATGGTCGCGGTGCCGATCATTATACAGAACTTTGTTACAAATTTTGTAGGACTGCTCGACAATATCATGGTCGGACAGGTCGGAACCGATCAGATGAACGGCGTTGCAATCGTCAATCAGCTGCTTTTCGTATTTAATCTGTGTGCGTGGGGCGCGGTGTCTGGTGCGGGAATTTTTACGGTACAGTATTACGGAAAAGGCGATGAGGACGGCGTGCGCAATACATTTCGCGCGAAGATCATTCTGCTTGGTCTGGTGCTGCTTGCGGGATTACTTGTGTTCGGTGGAGCGGGAGGAACATTGATCCGGCAGTTTCTTCACGAGACTGACGGTGTGGGCAATGCGGCAGTCACATTGGATGAGGGACTTCATTACCTGTGGATCATGATGGTAGGACTGGTTCCGTTTGTGGTAACACAGGCATATTCGAACACGCTGCGTGATGTCGGGGAGACGGTTCTTCCGATGAAAGCCAGTGTGATCGCGGTATTTGTCAATCTTGTACTCAATTATATTTTGATCTTCGGACATTTTGGTGCGCCGGAGCTTGGGGTGCAGGGCGCGGCAATCGCTACGGTTGTCTCCCGTTTTGTCGAAGCAGGCATTGTTGTACTGTGGGTGCACCGTCATCACGCGATATTTACGTTTATTCATGGCGCCTACAAGACGCTTCGGATTCCGATGAACCTGATGAAACAGATCCTTATCAAAGGTTCGCCGCTTGCAGTCAATGAGGCGTTATGGGCATTGGGAATGACTGTGCTCAATCAGTGTTATTCCACGCGCGGACTTGCGGTGGTCGGTGCATTCAATATTTCTTCGACGATTTCAAACCTGTTCAGTGTTGTTTATCTTGGACTCGGAGATGCGGTTGCAATCATTATAGGAAAATATCTTGGCGCAGGAGATATGGAGCGGGCGAAGGACGAGGACCGCAAATTGATCGCTTTTTCCATCACATGCTGCATCGGAATCGGAGCAATCATGGCGGTACTACATGGCGTATTTCCGGAACTGTATAACACAGAGGAAGAGGTCAAGTGTCTCGCCGGAATCTTTATTCTGGTTGTCTCGGCGATGATGCCGTTCTATGCTTTTCTGCATGCAAGTTATTTTACGCTTCGAACCGGTGGCAAGACGATCATTACGTTTATTTTCGACAGTGTATTTGCGTGGGTGATCGCGGTACCGTGTGCATTCATTTTGACGCATTTTACAGATTTGCCGATCGTGCCGATCTATATCATTGTCTGCTGTACCGATTTTATTAAATGTGCAATCGGATTTGTTTTTCTGAAAAAAGGAGTCTGGTTGCAGAACATTGTCAAAGACATCTAGCAAAGCGGGTATAATTCCTCCTGTTTTCCACATACTACCCATACATCACAATTATGGAAAAGTAAGTGGAAAACAGGAGGAATTTTGACATATGAAGGCAACAGGAATTGTTCGAAGAATCGATGACCTCGGTCGTATTGTCGTGCCGAAGGAAATCCGGCGCACACTGCGTATTCGTGAGGGTGACCCGCTTGAAATCTTTACGAATCGTGAAGGCGAGATCATGTTAAAAAAGTATTCTCCGATCGGAGAACTTGGAGAAGTCGCGGAAAGTTATGCGGAAGCGCTTGCACAGGTGGCAGAGGCGCTTGTATGCATCACGGATCGCGACTATATTGTTGCCGCATCGGGAAACGGAAGGAAAGAACTTGAAGGGGAGCATTTAAGTCCCGAAGTCGAGAATCTTATGGAAAAACGCGGTACGTTTGTCGTAACCAATGTGCATGAGGAATTGCCTCTGGTCACAAAGGCATGGACGAGTGACCATAAAGGAGCGGTATTGTCCACGATCATCTGCAACGGTGATTGTCAGGGAGCGGTGATCGTTGTATCAAAGAGTGATGATCCGCAAAAATTGGAGGTTTTTCGAATTTTGGCGCAGTCCGCAGCCAGTTTCATGGGAAAACATATGGAGCAGTAGTCAGGCAGGAAATGCATGAACCGATCAAAAATGTTCGTGCGTTTCCTCCTTTTTGTGCATTTTCAGACGGTTGTTGGTAACAGATTCTCAAATACGTTTCCAAAAGTTTCCTGTGTGTGACCGTGGTGTGACCATCTAGCGTTATAGTAATGATTAGAAAGTGGATTGAATAGATTTGGGAAGGATAGCTAAAGGAGGATGCTTATGAAAGCAAGAGGCATTTTTAAGAAGATCGCTGCATTTACACTCGCAGGAGCGATGGTAATGGGATCTGCAATGGTAACACTGGCAGATGTGGAAGAGGTAGATGTTGAGACTTACGCGGCTACAAATGATGAAGTAAATGAAAAGGGATATAAGCCGGGAAAAGTTTACTATGGGGATGAAAATGAATTCAATGAAAAGGGTGAGGCGCTTCCGGGATATGTGTGGGATTCCAAAGAACTGACTCCACATGTGGACGGATATTATGATCTTGAGCAGGATGTAATCTGTGACAAGAAAGAGCATGCGCATAGTGCATACGGCGGAGATTGCTATACACAGAAGTCTTGTGATATTGTGGAGAATCATACACATCAGGCAACCTGCTATGAGTATAAGACTTGTGATCAGGAAGAACATGTGCATACCGACGCTTGCAAAGTTATTGATTGTGACAAAGAAGTGCACAATCATAAAGCATCTGGTTGCAAAAAGTTTATTGTATGGTTATGTGGAAAAAAGGAACATTCTCATTCGGATAAGTGTAATAAGAAGATTATCTGTGAAAAGACA
>CAVHWG010000016.1:7281-12819 GCA_963639645.1 Firmicutes bacterium TM09-10
GGGACTGCAATAAAATTATTTGTGGAAAAACAGAACATACACATTCCAATGAGGCGGGCGGATGCCAAGAGAAGACTTTAATTTGCAGCATTCCGGAGAATCATATTCATTCAACCGAAGTTGGCGGATGCATGGAATACACTTTAAACTGTGACAAGGAAGTGCACGCGCATGTTGACGAGTGCCACCCGTATGTTGAGCCGGTACTTGCGACTTATAAGTTTCAGATGAAACCGGTTGGGGATACCGACAACGGAAATAAGAAAATTAGCATTTCTATTCATGTCGATTGTGAAAACGGACAGCCGGCAAACGGAGTTTTGGTGCAGATTACCGCACACGATGATGATTTTGGATGTTTCGCAAAAGAACCGACTCTTGTAAGACATGGTGAAACTGATTTTGAGGGAAATGCAACGTTTAGGATTTCAGGAACTTATGACAGTATCACCGACATTTCCATTAACGGAAGTTCCGTGGGCGGATATGATAAAGAAATCGGACGTTGGATTAACAATAAGGTAAGCCTTTCCTATTCTGTAGCGCATGTATTCGAAAAAATCGAAGGAAGTGCAGTAAAGTCTACCATGGACAAAAACGGTAAGATCACCGTAGGTCATGCAGATGATTTAGAATGCAAGTATTGCAATGAGAAGAAGGATGGCGAGAAGAAGACGGTAGAGAATATAACCTGCTACTTATGTGAGGATAGCGAGTACACCATTCCTGCAACAGGAAGTTCCGCACCAAACAATAAGTTCAAGAAGATCGGAACTTCAACGATGACGGTTTCTGAGAATGAGGATGGAGAAGCTGTAATCGCTTTCGATTCACAAGCGATCATCGATAGTGTGACTGCAGGATTGGAAGATCCGGAAAACACAAGCGTTGTATTTAAGAGGTATCAGTATGAGAACGACGGATGGCATGCAGATTTCCAGCTTGTGAAGAAGACTCCGACTGAGCCAACTGAACCAACCGAGCCAACTGAACCAACCGAGCCAACGGAGCCGACAGACCCAACCGATCCGACAGATCCGGGTAGTGGCGACGGTGGAAATACCGGAGATAATCAGGGTGGAAGCACTGACAACGGCGGAAACACCGGAAATAATAACAATGGTGGAAGCACCGACAACAGTGGAAACACTGATAACAGCGGAAACACTGACAACGGTGGAAGCACCAATAACGGCGGAAACGCTAACAATGGTGGAAGTACTAATAACGGCGGAAACACCAACAATGGCGGTAATACCTCCGGCAGAAGTAATAACACGAATACCAGCACAAATACAAATAATACACCTGCAAACAACAATGCTCCTGTCGCAAATAACGCAGCAAATAATGCACCGGCTGTAAACAACAATGCCGGAAATACACCGATCGTTGTAGCAAATAATGATGCAGACACCGACGCAGATAATGCCGACGATTTAACCACGATCGATGAGGCGGAGACTCCGCTTGCAGCAAACGATGAGAATGTTGAGGATAAGAGCGCTTCGGATGATCAGGATGTGGTAACGATTGATGATGAGGCAACACCTCTTGCTGCAGCAGAAGACAACTGCTTTATTCACTGGATCATTCTGCTCCTTACCGTACTTGCCGGCGGATACAGTCTGGTACGTGCATTCGGAAGAATCCGTAAGGAATCCGAAGAAGCAGAGAATGAATTTTAACAGGAGGTAGGAAAAATGATGAAGATGTTGGATTATATTGTATTGGCAGTATTGGTAATCGGACTTGTGGTATTGTGTTTCTTCCAGAAATGCAGCCTTGATATTTACTTCCTTGTATTTGGCTTTGCGATTGCAGCAATGTCGGCGGTTACATTATTTGTACACGGACGTAACGGAAAAACTTCCGCAAAACGTAAGACAAACGTATAACAATTGCTATCTTTATTTCGAAGAGCTTCGGAGTCCCCCTCCGGGGCTCTTCATTTTTTCTTAATAAAAAGATAATTTGCATATGCGATATAAAAGCGATAAAATACTTCATATATCTTCCGTAGTGGATTTTTTAAAGGAGATTTTATGGCAAAGAAGAAGAGAAAGAAAAAGAAACAACATCGCTTTTTCTGGTTCGTAATAAAGTTGCAGATTGTGCTGATGCTGCTTGTGCTTGGCGCGGCTGGAGTGTATTTTTTTGGCGGTTACGCGGATGAAGTACAGCAGATCCGAAGAGAGGCGATCAAAGAAGTCGCTGATTCGGATGAATCGCTTTTTATTCCGTCGCAGACCTGCTCCGTCTATGATACCAACGGTAATCTGATTTCGGAGCGCAAAGGTGACAAGGATGCGCAGTACGTCAAGTACGAGGATATTCCGAAGTCGTTTGTGACTGCGATCATCAGTATCGAGGATAAGAAATTTTATCGGCACAACGGTGTGGATTTCAAGGCAATCATGCGTGCAGTCAAGGCGCGTTTGCAGGCGGGACGAGTGACGCAGGGGGGAAGTACGATCACGATGCAGCTTGCGAAGCTGGTGTATATGGAGCCGAGCAAGACGTGGCAGTACAAGGTTAAACAGATTTTCCTTGCGATGGAACTGGAGAAGCGGTATTCCAAGGAGAAGATTCTGGAATTTTATCTGAACAATATTTATTTTGCAAATGGTTATTACGGTATTGATGCGGCGTGCAGAGGTTATTTTAACTGCGACCTGAAGGATCTGGACATCTCGCAGGTGGCGTTCCTGTGCGCAATCCCGAACAGTCCGTCCTACTATGATCCGGTTACGAATATGGATCATACGATCACAAGACGAAATCTGATCCTGCAGAATATGTGGGACGACGGCAAGATTACGCAGGAGCAGTATTATGAGGCGTGCAAGGAAGAAATCACACTCAATCGTCCGAAGAAAACGACCACCAGTATTGCAAATAATTTCGTGGACACGTACACGTATTACTGTGCGACGCGTGCACTCATGGAGCAGGAAGGATTTACGTTCCAGAATTATTTCGACTCGGAGGAAGAGAAGAAGACCTACAATGAGGAGTATGACGAGTTGTATGCTTCCTGTCAGAAGAAGCTTTACTCCGGCGGATACAAGATCTATACCTCCATCGACATGGATAAGCAGAATGCGTTGCAGCAGGCGGTGGATGATGAGCTGGCTTCCTTTACGGATCTGGATGATGACGGAACCTACGATATGCAGGGATCTGCGGTCTCGATCGACAACAGCACCGGTTATGTGGTTGCAATCGTCGGCGGACGCAATCAGGATTTCTCGACGTACACGTTGAACCGCGCGTACCAGAGTCACCGTCAGCCGGGAAGTTCCATCAAGCCGCTTCTGGTGTATACACCATGCTTTGAACGCGGATACACCCCGGATACGATCGTGGATGATCACAAGTTTGAGGGCGGTCCGTCCAATGCGACCAAGACCTATGCGGGCAAAGTGAAGCTGCGCTATGCGGTAGCCCAGTCGCTGAACACGGTCGCATGGCAACTTTATGATCAGCTGACACCGAAGGTGGGGCTGCAGTACTTAAAGAATATGAATTTCACAGGCATTGTGAAGGATGATTATACGCTGGCAACATCGCTCGGCGGATTTACAAAAGGCGTTTCTGCGCTTGAGATGGCAGCAGGCTTTGCCACGCTCGAGAATGACGGCATGTACCGCGAACCGACCTGTATCAAGACGATCATTGACTCGGATGAGAATGTGGTCTATGCGTCTCAGATGACCGAGGTATCGATCTACGAGCAGGATGCGGCGCGCATGATGACTGATGTGTTGACAACCGTAATGGACAGCGGAACCGGACGTTCCCTTAAGTTGAAAGGCATGCCTTGTGCGGGTAAGACAGGTACGACGAACGATCACAAGGATGGCTGGTTTGTCGGATTTACACGCTATTACACGACCAGTGTGTGGGTTGGTTGTGATTATCCGAAGGCAATCCAGAATCTGAGCGGAAGTACATATCCGGGCCGCATCTGGAATACGTATATGAGTGCGATCCATGAGAATCTTACGCCGGTTGATTTCCTGCCTTATGCACAGCTTTCCGAAGAATTTAAGGATCAGCAGGAACAGGAGCAGAAGGATCAGGAGCAGAAGCGCGAGGAGGATAATGCGACCGGCAGTCAGGACAAGACGGATCAGAATCAGCCGACCGATAATCAGCAGGATCAGAATAACAATGCCGGAAATGACAATAATACGGTTAACGACAATACGAACAGCAATAATAACAATAACAGCAATACCGACAACGATAACAATAATAGCAATGATGCATCTGATTCGGATACGTCGGATAACAACGGTGGCGATAACACCGGAGACAATACCGGTGGAGATAATACCGGAGGGGATCAAAGCGGCGGCGATAATACGGGAGACGCAGCGGATCCGTCCGGCAATCCGTAGACCAACCATTTCGTTTTCGTTGTGAAAAAGTGAAAATATTTACACCTAAAATTAGTGAAATTACCATTGGACGAACGATTTACCTATGGTAATATAGTACTAGAATTTCACGATAAAGAATGTTGGAGGACGAGCAAGTGAAGAAATATGGTTTTGGAATTGATGTTGGGGGAACAACCGTAAAAGTAGGTTTTTTTGAGACAAGCGGAAAGCTCCTTGACAAGTGGGAGATCAAGACAAATACAGCGAACGGCGGAGAGGCAGTTCTGCCGGATATCGCCAAGGCAATCGATGAGAAACTGAGCAAAGAAGGCATCAGCAAGGATGAAGTACAGGGTGTCGGAATCGGTGTCCCGGGTCCGGTAACGAACGCAAGCTATGTATCCAGATGTGTTAACCTCGGATGGAGTGATGTGGATGTTGCCGGTACATTATCCGGTCTGACAGGACTGTCCGTTAAAGTTGGTAATGATGCCAATGTAGCTGCGCTCGGTGAGATGTGGCAGGGTGGTGCCAAGGGCAGCAGCAATGTTGTTATGGTAACACTCGGAACCGGTGTCGGCGGCGGAATCATCGTTGACGGCAAGATCGTATCCGGAGCTAACGGAGCAGGTGGAGAGATCGGTCATTTAAATGTATGTGAAGACGAACTTGAGTCTTGCAACTGTGGTCAGCACGGATGCCTTGAGCAGTATGCATCAGCGACAGGCGTTGTCCGTATGGCAAAGCGTAAGCTGGCTAAGACCTCCGAGGAGACAAGTCTTAAGAAGTTTGAGGATCTGACAGCAAAGGATGTATTTGATGAGGCAAAAGCCGGAGATAAGGTGGCGCTTGAGATCGTTGACGAGGTATGCGAGATCTTAGGCAAGGCATTAGGCAAGATCGCCTGTGTTGTCAATCCGGAAGTTTTTGTTATCGGTGGTGGAGTATCCAAAGCCGGTACCATTCTGACCGATACGATCAAGAAATATTATGTACCGAACACATTCAGTTCCTGTCAGAATGCACGCTTTGAGCTTGCATCCCTGGGTAATGATGCGGGAATGTACGGATGCATGCGCATGATGCTTGATTAAAATACAGAGTGTATATATTGTACATATAAGCAAAGTCCTAACCCATTGTGGTTAGG
>CAVHWG010000017.1:0-6970 GCA_963639645.1 Firmicutes bacterium TM09-10
CGCGCCCTTGCGGACAAACGGTTTTCAAGACCGCCTCGTTATGACCACTTCGATACCTCTCCATGTTTTTTTCTCGCCTCGATCAGCGCAAGACATATATTATCATCAATGCTTGTCAGTGTCAACCTGTTTTTGCATTTTTTTGCATTTTATTTTTCAGCGAAATGGAAAAACCGCATATTCACAGGCTTTCCGCCGCCTATCGGCATTTTTGAATCACAGGGAAGAAAATTACCTATGATTTAAAAATATCTTTGCGACATTCAGATCCTCCGGTGTCGTAATCTTAATATTTGTATATTTTCCCTGAATCAGGCGCACTTTCTGCCCTGTCATCTGCTCCACGATCATCGCATCGTCCGTGATCGGAGTATGAACAATTCCCGCCTGCATCTGCTCAAACAGGCGATCATAAGCCCGCATAAAAAGTTCACGTGAGAAACACTGGGGTGTCTGCATTGCCCACAATGTACTCCGATCCGGAGTCTGTATGGCATATCCATCCGGATCCGCCACTTTGATCGTATCTTTCACCGGAGTTGCAAGCACGCATGCTTTTTCGCGCTCAACGGTGTCCATGCAAAGCCGGATACTTTTCGCGTCGATCAGAGGACGCGCCCCATCATGAACAAGGACATAATCCGCTGTTGCGACCTTCAAACCCTCGTATACAGACAGATAACGTTCTGCGCCACCGCCTACCACGGCACGCACTTTCGCAAATCCGTATTTCTCTACAATATTCTCACGGCAGAACGCCACGTCTTCCGGTGCTGTCACAAGCACAACAGAATCCACATCGCTCTCCTCAAACGCACGCAAGGCATAATAAATGACCGGATAACCGTTCAGATCCATGTATTGTTTCGGTATATCACTGTGCATCCGGCTTCCGACGCCTGCTGAAAGTACGATTGCTGCATACTGCATTTTCTGTCCTCCGCTTAATCTCCAAGCTTCAAATTCGGAACCGCATTCAGATCCAGCCCCGCACGTTTGCCCGCAATAAAGTCATAGTACGCTGCCGCACCGATCATCGCCGCATTATCGGTACAAAGGATCGGCGAAGGATGATAAAAACGCACGCCTTCCTCCTTACACATCTGTTCCATCGCACCGCGAATGACACCGTTGGATGCCACGCCACCTGCGATTGCAAACTGCTCCATGCCAAATTCACGGATTGCATGGCGTGCATGGTCGACCAGTACATCCGTCACGGATTTCTGGAACGAAGCTGCCACATCCGCCGGATTGATCCCGATATCCTTCATACGGCATCCGTTCAGATAATTGAGCACCGCAGACTTCAATCCACTGAAACTGAAATCGTATACCCCGTCCGCAATCTTTGCGCGCGGAAAAGCGATCGCATCCGGATTGCCCTCATGCGACACTTTCTCAATCTTCGGTCCGCCCGGATAGCCGAGTCCGATCGCGCGTGCAACTTTATCGAACGCCTCACCGGCTGCATCGTCTCTCGTTCTTCCGAGGATCTCATACACACCGTAATCCTTGACTTTGACAAGGTGCGTGTGCCCTCCGGATACAACAAGGCATAAAAACGGCGGTTTAAGATCCGGATTTTCAATATAGTTTGCACTGATGTGACCCTCAATATGATGAACGCCCACCAGTGGAATATTTCTCGCATAGCTGATCGCCTTGGCTTCGGCAACGCCAACCAGAAGCGCGCCGACCAGCCCCGGTCCGTAAGTGACGCCGATCGCGTCAATATCATCCAGTGTCATCGACGCGTCGAGAAGCGCCTGCTCGATTACCTGATTAATTTTCTCAATATGTTTGCGGGATGCAATCTCCGGAACAACGCCGCCGTACAATGTGTGCAGCGCGATCTGCGAGGAGATCACATTGGAACGCATATTGCGCCCGTTTACAACGACTGCCGCCGCTGTCTCATCGCAGGAACTCTCGATTGCAAGTATCTTTATTTCAGAATCTGTCTGATTACTCATTGCTTCAAAACCTCTTCTAATTTGTTTCATCCTCTGCGTTCGGATCCTTATCAATCTGATAATAGGTCAGAATCTTCCACAGCCCCTCATCATCTTTGCGCAGGACATACATCTGATATGTTCTGGTAAATTCATTCTTTTCCTTCACAAAATAGGTTGCCGTCACATAGGCAAGCTCATCCCCTTTGTCCGTATCTGTGGTAAAAAGAACATCATCACTGTCACACACACTGCTCTGGCGGATCGAACGGTCACGCTTTTTGTAATTGGAAATCTCTTCCTCCACTGCCGCGCGGTAGGTATCGATCGAGTTATTCTCGAGCAGTTCGTCATCCATCAGGCCCTGTGCCTGTGTAAGCAGACTCTCGAACTCCTCATCCGTATAATCTTCCTCATAATAGCTCAGAATGATCTTATTATAGAATTTGACCACCTCACGCGGTGTAGACGGATAATCATTCTTCAGATCACGCGTCGTGATCTTCTCAATCTTCGTCAGATCCTCCGCCTCATCCGGATGCACACGGATCTTCGATTTCAGCAGATAATAACTTCCACACACCAGTATAGTACATAACAATGCAAGAAAAACGATTCCGATCCTTCTTTTCATTCGTTAATCCTCCTCAAACGCAAGCTCCACGCTTTTACCGTCTTTGCCGAGATACGACTGTTCGAAAATCTTGCGCACCTGTGGCATATAATCTTCTGCCCTCACAAGGGAAGGTGAAAAATGCGTCAGCCACATTTCTTTAACACCGGCGCGCTTCGCCATCTCCGCCGCCTCATAAAACGTCATATGTTTCTTCTGCTTTGCCTTGGCGATCTTCTCCTTCTCCGCATACATTCCCTCACAGATAAACAGATCCGATCCCTTAGCAGCCTCCACGATTCCATCGGTTGGCCGACTGTCCGTGCAATATGTCACTTTCAGGCCCTTGCGGCGCGGTCCGAGCACCATATCCGGCGTATATGTCACGCCATCCTGCTCCACGTTTTCCCCCCGCTGCAGAATGCTCCACAGCTTCATCGGAATATTCTGTTCTCTGGCGCGGTCCACAGAAAACCGGCCGGCGCGCTTGATTTCCACCGAATAGCCGTAGCAGACCACCTGATGTTTCACGCGGAACGCATGAATATGATAGCCATTGATTTCAAAATCTTCCGTTTCTTTCTCCATCTCGATACAATTGATCTCAAACGGCAATTCCGGTGCGATCGTGCGAAGTGCAGTCACCACGCGCGTCAGCCCCTTGGGCCCGATGATCGTAAGCGGCTCCGTCCGCTCTGCATTGCCCATGGTGAGCAGGAAGCCCGGCAATCCGCTGATATGGTCCGCATGAAAATGCGTCACACACAAAATATCGATCGGTTTAAAACTAAGCCCAGCCTCCTTGATGGCAATCTGGGTTCCCTCGCCGCAGTCGATCAGCAGACTGCTTCCATTGTATCGCAACATCAGTGACGTCAGCCACCGGTACGGAAGCGGCATCATCCCTGCCGTTCCTAACAAACATACATCTAACATGAACTATCTTCCTATTCTACTTCTGCCACTCCATAATGCCTGCATCCTCTGTCGGAAGCCGGTAAAAATTCTTCCGCACTCCGATCGTTGTAAATCCCCTTTTCTCATATACATGGATCGCCGGATCATTCGACACGCGCACCTCCAAAACAATGCGTTCCACACCGTGCTCCGCAGCCCGCTGCTGCATCGCCTCGACAAGCGCCGCTCCCGTTCCGCTGCCGCGTGCTTCCTTTGCCACCGCAACATTCGTGATTTCCCCCTCCGGAGGCATCACGTACATTCCGATATATCCGACAATCTCACCCTCATCCTCCGCCACAAGAAATATGGCGGAATTGTCCATTCCATCCAGAAATCCCTGTTCACTCCACGGTTCCGAGAAACAGTCCTTCTCGATCGCAGCAACTGCCGGGACATCTTCCGTTGTCATCAAACGGATCCTCATATACGAAAATCCCTTTCCTTTTCCTGGCGTTCTCTCTCCGCCTGCGACAGGCGCAGATAATCCGGCTTATGGTCTGCCGCATCCTCCGCCTTGCCCTCTTCATAAAGGATCGCACCGAGCGCCGCAACCGAAGCTGCGCGCTGCTTGTTACAATGCGCCAGAGCATACTGATACGGAACCGTACAGTGTTCCGCGATAAATTCACGAAATACCGGCACGCCATCACCCAAAAATACAGCCGGCCGTCCCATCGCATTCACTTTCTCCACGATCTCCTCAATCTGTACCACACACTGCGGTAAAAGTGTCTGCATAACGCCTTTTTCAAAAGTATACAGACCGGTATAGGTCTGCTGCCGTCTCGCATCCATCAGCGGGCAGATCACATCCGGGCAATTCCAGATGTTGTATGCCAGCGCATCCACGGTCGGAACCGAAACAATTTTTTTATCCAATGCAAGTGCCAGTCCCTTCGCGGTCGCAGAGCCGATGCGAAGTCCGGTAAATGAGCCCGGCCCCGCCGACACGGCGATCACGTCCACCGATGCAAGATCCAGCTCGATCATTTTCGCCACCTCATCCAGCATCGGAAGAAGCGTCTGTGAATGTGTTTTCTTATAATTAATGGTGTACTCACCAAGCAAATTGTCGTCTTCCATGACAGCCACGCTCGCAACGAGTCCCGAGCTGTCCAATGCAAGTATCTTCATGTTCTATCAGCCTTCCGTTTCTACTTCTTCAAAATTTATTCATTCCAGTCGATCCGCTTCCACAATTATCGATCGACAATTGTAATTTTTCTGTAATCAAAGCCTTTCTCGAGATCCTTCTCGATCGTGATCTCCTTGCGATGCTCCGGCAGAATCTCCTCGATCAGATTTGCCCACTCGATCATCGCAAGACCCTCTCCGTAGAAATAGTCCTCATAACCGATCTCATCCATCTCCTCGATGTCCCCGATACGATATACATCAAAATGATAAAAAGGCATACGACCTTCCTCGTACACCTGTACAATGGTAAACGTCGGGCTGCAGATCGGTTCGTCAATGGAAAGACCATGCGCGATTCCCTGCGTCAGAACCGTCTTGCCGACACCGAGATCACCGACCAGTGTATAAACATCGCCCGGCTGCGCCGCACGGCCAAGTTCCTCTCCAAGCGTCAGCGTCTCCTCCGGTGAATTCGTCTCGATCACTCTTGTATTTGTGTCACTCATATTCATTTCCCATGCTTTCTGTACTTATTATTTCGCATCTTTTCTCAGTTTCAGACGGAACTTCTCAAGCTTAGCCTTTGCCACTTCGCAAAAAGCGTCATACTGATCTCCGATCTGTGGCATTGGAATAATGTACGCATTCACACGGCTGCTGTAGATCAAAACCATGTTCCTGGTCGATACGATCTTGTACACCATATCCCACGGGAGCTCCCCGTGCTCCTCGCCCTGTGTCACCTTGATAAACTCTTCCGTCACTTCATAATGAAGCTTTCCGGCAAGGACCTGATTACTTTTTAATGTGGACTTTGCGCGGAACCAGAGCGAGATCGGCACATAGAACCAGAACACCACACCCATCACAATATACATAAATAAATATCCGCTCTGCGTGTCCGGCTTGGCGGCCGAAATTCCCGCCATCACAAATGCCAGAATACCGAGCGCGACCGAGATAATTCCGCTCATTCCCGTATATGTCTGAAACATATTAAACCGATAGAGATCCTTCGGCTGTAACTGTACATCAAATTCTGCTTTCATCGTATTCTCCTTCTTGGTTCCATGCCAAGAGCATAGAACTCCATAATCAAGCATATTATAGCAGTTTGCATCAAAAAAGAAAAGAAAAAATATGCGCCCCTGCGGAGCGCATATCAATCAGCAATTCAGTTGTATTTGTATGGATTTTATCTTATCCGTTGTATCTTCCCTTAAGGATTGGGGAAAGCGGCTTGTAAACAAGCATGGTGATCGCTACGGAGATCAGTCCCTTCACGATGGTAAACGGAAGATTGAAAACGATCAGGCTCTGCAGAATGGATTTTACAGATGGGAGGATTGCCTGATACATTCCAAGGATTGCTTCCTGTGGCATTGCTACCTGATAATATACCGGATATACGATAAAGTAGTTTGAGAATACACAGAAGATTCCCATAAATACCGCGCCGGTAATTCCACCGATCAAAGCATTCTTTTTGGTCTTCTTAAACTTATAGATCAAACCTGCTGGAATCACAAATGCCGCTCCGAGAATAAAGTTGGAAAGTTCTCCGACCAACATACTGTTGGAATCCATAAGGTGAAGCAGATTCTTGATCAGACAAACGATCACACCGCATACCGGTCCATATGCAAAAGTTCCGATCAATGCAGGAAGATCCGAGAAATCAAATTTGATAAATGCAGGCATGATTGGAATCGGGAATTCAAAGTACATCAGTACAAATGAGATTGCAGACAGCATTGCGGTCACAGTGATAAAGCGTACCTTGCTGTTCATTCCTGCCTTCGTTTTGTTGGTTGTTGCAGCACTTGCTGCGTTTGTTTCGTTGCTCATGTTCATTCTCCTTTACTAAATCTTTTAAGGAATCCCAGAGAACATTTTTATCACATTCAAACAAATGCAATAAAAAACCCCGATCAGATCGATCGGGGTGATTCGTTACACAAATGGATGTATGCTGCCTGCGGCAGACACACATGCACGATAACTTCTTCTCTCATCCAGACTATACTGTCGGTTCCGGAATCTCACCGGATCGGCTGCCTAAGCAGTTCACGGACTTTACCGTCGGTCGGGAATATGCGTCAGATCACGCAGCACCCTGCCCCGAAGAATTCCTATTCATATTTACAGTAATTATTCTATGCATTTACCTGCAGACTGTCAACCGTTTTATGTAAAATTATTTTATATAAAAATTATTTTATACTCACTGCTTTGTGCACATTTTTGCGATCGTCGCGAACACAAGCGGCATATCGAGCGGCTTGGACAGATGTGCATTCATTCC
>CAVHWG010000018.1:0-44055 GCA_963639645.1 Firmicutes bacterium TM09-10
GATCGTTATGGAGTACAATGCAGACTGCACAGGTGAGAAGTATCGTGAGATCGCTTCGTGCGCTCCTCAATCTGTTGCGTGTAGAAAGCGAGGATCAGCTCGAAATCGTGATCGCGCAGACAGTTCTGCTCGTCATTTTTGAAAGCGGCCCTGAAGAAAAGTTTTTCCTCCTGAATATAGTGAAACTTGTTGACCAGGCTTTCGTAGACGGTATTACCTTCGCCCATGTGCTTGAACGATTCCAGAAGAATTTTGTCAAAGTACCAGTTGATGAGATCGTATTTATCCTGAAAATTGCGATAGAAAGTCTGGCGCGTAACGCCGCAGGCTTCCACGATTTCCTTGACCGTGATTTTCTCGACCGGAGCGGTTTTCATGCATTCTTTCATGGCATCCGCGAGCTTGTATTTTATTTTCTCATTTAATTTCCGGTCTGGTTCCATAGCACGATCCCCCTTGTTCCATCTGATCAAGAATATATAGCGCTGATTTCTGTGCAAAAGGCATCAAAATCATTTGTTTTCGTAATTATATAGTAACGCATTTTTGTATCGCGAACAAGATAAATAAAGTTTGTGCCAATGACATAATTGGACAAAAAAGCACATAAATTGCAATATTTGCATATAAAAAAAGATGCTATCATAAAAAAAGATCAAACCGTTGTATTGAGGGGGAAAGGTAAGTTGAACAAGGACAAAAAAGAAATCAGTGTTTACTTTGCAAATTGGAATCTTGACCGTTTACCGGCAGAACAATCAGGGGAAGTTGCCGGCATTCCGTGGGACTGCGTGACGAACATCAAGCATGCGTTCTGGCAGGTGGCTCCGGCGGACGGAACAACAGAGACGTCTTTTGAGAGAAGAGACCGCGGGGAGGCGCCGCGCACCGGGTTTACGATCAAGTCCATGTGGCAGAAAAACGATTTGGAGGATCAGGCGCCGAGTGCGATCGATCCGTCGATGCCACGCAATCATTTTGCACAGTATGAAGTGTTTGCGAAGCGCTATCCGGATGTGGAGATCATGCTTTCCATTGGAGGATGGGCACGATGCGGCTATTTTTCCGAGATGGCATATACGAAGGAAGGACGCGCATCTTTCGTGCAGAGCTGCATTGATTTTATGAAAGAACATACATGGACGAGAGGAATTGATGTGGACTGGGAGTATCCGGGATGCAGCACTGCGGGCGAGCGGCTTCCGGATCCGGCGGATCCGGACCACGATGAGGGGTGTCCGATCTGGGGAACGGTCGAGGAAGATGCAACGAATTTTACAGCATTGATGGCGGATCTGCGAGCAGCGATGGATACAGAGTTCGGTGTCGGTGTTAAGAAACTGACCGCATGCTGTGCCGGATCAACGACAACGATCCTTCCGCTGCAGAACTGGACGGATGCAGTCAGACATATGAATCGCATCAATATTATGAGTTACGATATGAGCGGCGTGTGGGACGGTGTGACCGGACATCACACAAGCCTTGCAGATACAAAGAAAGTAGTTGATTATTTTGCAAAGCTTGGGATTCCGGCGGAGAAGCTTTGCATCGGAACGCCTTTTTATGCGATCGCATTCCCGATGAAGGAAATGGATCCGGAGCAGACGATCGGTGTACCTTGCGAGACGCGCCGCGCATCGAGTGTACCGGTGACGGAGCGTGACCTGAAATCGTTTGAGGAGCAGGCAAGAAGCGGCTACACTTTAAAGAAAAATGGTGTGCGCTGGGAGATGGATGCGGCTTTTGATGAAGGTGGCAGGGGATGGCATTTTGCCCATGACGACGAGGCTGGTGCAGTGTATGCGTATAATGATGACGAGGCATCCGGGCAGTACAAGTGGTGGCTGTCTTATGAGGATCATCTGACACTGCAGAAGAAGCTGGATTACATCAATGAGGCGAACATCGGCGGTATCATTATCTGGGAAGTGGATCAGGATACCGAAGATTATGCGTTTATGAACCAGATGGCGGACAATCTGATCCGTTAATTGAAATCGAAAGAGACAGAGGACAGGAACAGGCTGGTATGTCCGGGAAAGAATCCCGGGCATTACCGGTCTGTTCTTTGTTATACAGGCTCAAACATTGCACAAAAAGCGTCGATATAGTATAATAAAATCTAACTATACAATTGGGTGAGGTGTATCTGATGATCGATATCCATTGCCATCTTCTCTATGGAGTCGACGATGGCCCGAAGACAATTGAAGAATCGGTTGCGATGCTGGAAGAAGCGCGTGCACAGGGCATTGAAGCGATCATTCTCACCCCGCATTACCGACACGGGATGTTCGTTTATCCGAGAGAGACGATCGAGGAGCATTTTGAGCTTTTGCAGCAGTATGCACAGAAACTTGGAATCGGCCTTGCGCTCGGGACGGAGTATCATGTGAACGGGCAGATCGTGGAGGCGATGGAGAGTGGACGATGCCGGACACTGGCGGGATCCCACTATGTGTTAAGTGAGTATTCGCATACGACGGAGTATGGATATATCTATCAGATGACGCAGGAGATGGTGCTGCATGGATATATTCCGGTGATCGCGCACGCGGAGCGTTATGAATGCATGACGGAGGATCTGGAACATGCGGCGCAGCTTCGCAAGCTTGGGGCATGGATACAGCTGAATGCGGATGCCGTACTCGGACTCGAGGGGCGTGCATCGAAGAAATATTGCAAGAAGATGCTGCGGGAGGGCTATGTGGATGTGATTGCATCGGACAGCCACGGGATTCAGAACCGCGCCTGTCATATGGAGGACTGCAGAAAGATGCTTGCAAAGAAATACGATGAAGATTATGTGAGATCGCTTTTTTCAAAAAATCCGGAGAAGATTCTTGCGGATGATGTAGAGTGATCAAAGCGATAGTTTAGGAGACACAATGGATAACATACAACCGATGGACAATGATGAAATAGAGATCGACCTCAAAGACCTGTTTTTGGAACTGCTTTCGTTCTGGAAACTGATTCTGCTTGCTTTGGTGCTCGGAGCGGTGATCGCGTATGCGGCAAGCCGATTTCTTATGGTGCCGCAGTATGAATCGGTGTCGGAGCTGTACGTGTTGTCGAAGAGTACTTCGATCACGAGCCTGGCCGATATTCAGGCAGGTACGAGCCTGACCAACGATTACATGGTTGTTGTCAAGGGTCGTCCGGTATTGGAGCAGGTGATTTCCAATCTGAGTCTGAATGAGACATACGAGTCACTGGAAAGCAAGATTACACTTGAGAATCCGTCCAATTCCCGAATCCTTAAGATTACGGTGCGGGACAAGAATCCGACGATGGCCAAGACGATCGCGGACGAGATCGCGAATGTCGGAGCGGCGTTTATCGCGGAAAAGATGGATCAGGATCCGCCGAACGTGATCCAGTGGGGTTACACGGACGGTGCGGCAGTCAGCCCGAGTGTGTTTAAGAATACTGCGATCGGCGGAATGCTTGGCCTTCTGCTTGCGTCGGGAATTATCGTAATCTCATACCTGTTCAATGACACGATCATGAACGCGGAGGATGTGGAGAAGAAGCTTGGTCTGAATGTACTCGGAACGCTTCCGCTTGAGGAGACGGAGTACGACGGAGAGAACAAGAAAGAGCGCAAGAAGGCGCGTAAGAGAAAGAAGAAGGCAAAACGCAATGAAATCAGTTAGATTCGGTAAATTACGAGAACAGAAATATACAATGAAAGAGTCTCTGCGTGCGCTTAAGACGAACATTCAGTTCTGCGGAGACGATATTCGCACGATCGTAGTCACATCGGCGCTGCCGAATGAGGGCAAGAGTACGGTGACACTCGATCTGGCACGGTCGTTGACGGAATCCGGCAAGCGTGTGCTTTTGATCGATACCGATATGCGTAAATCCGTGTATGTCGGACGTCTTCGTGCAACGTCCACGGACGGAAGCGAGATCTATGGATTGTCGCATTTCCTGTCGGGACAGAAGAAGCTGGAGGACGTGCTTTACGGAACGGAGATTCCGGGAATGTTTATGATCTTCGCGGGACCGTCGGTGCCGAACCCGACCGAGATCCTTGAGAAGAAGTATTTTGAGGAACTGCTCCGGTTCGGAAGGGAACATTTTAATTATGTACTGCTGGATTGTGCACCGATCGGTGCTGCCATCGATGCGGCGGTGATCGCAAAGCATTGTGATGGCGCAATCCTTGTCGTTGCGCAGGGGATGGCGAGAGGTCGTCTGATCATGAATGTCAAGAAGCAGCTGGAGGCTTCCGGAGTGCGTGTGCTCGGCGCAGTCTTAAATAAAGTCAAGATGAAGAAGAACAGCTATTATGGCGGCTATTACGGCAGCTATTATGGCAGCTACTATGGAAACAAGGAAGAAGCGAAAGCCGAAGAATGAGTAAAAAGAAGAGTGAACCGTCACAAAAACTGCATAATGCGTTATATTTTATGTCCGGTGCGATGGCGGTCATTCTTGTGTTGATCATTGTGGCCGGTGTGAGGACCAAGGCGCAGAATGCCGGAAGGCAGGATGTTGCGGATGATGTGCCACAGGTGGAGGCGCCGGATGCACCGGCAGCCGATGCGAATGCCGGAGATCAGGAGAAGTGGCAGGAAGGTACGATCACCTATGAGGGAGCGCAGTACCAGTACAATCATAACATCCGCACATTACTGATGATGGGAATCGATACCGACGAGAAAGTCGCAAAGGCAAAAGATTACAACAGTGGCGGACAGTCGGATGCAATGTTTCTTCTGGTGGTGGATTCGGCAAACCAGACATTAAAAGTCGTGTCGATCAACCGAAATACGATGACGGACATCGCTTTGTGTGATGAGAAGGGCAATGATCTGGGAAGTGTCGAATCGCAGATCTGTCTGCAGCATGCGTTCGGAGACGGAAAGAGGCTCAGCTGCACGCGAAGCGTGGATGCAGTCTCAAAACTTTTCGGCAATATTCCGATCAGCGGTTATCTTGCAATGAACATGGGTGCAATTCCGCAGATGAACGACGCCATCGGCGGCGTGGATGTCACGGTTTTGCAGAATATTACCAACAAAGACCGCGGTGTCAAGCTGAAAAAAGGCAAAGAGGTGACGCTAAACGGAGATGAGGCATACTGCTATCTCCGCGAGAGAGATCTGGATGAATACGACAGCGCGACGGATCGTATGCGCCGTCAGGAACAATATATCGTTGCTTATTTTGATAAGCTGCACACGATCGCAGCGGGGGATTCGCCCCGTGTTGTGGATGTGTATGATTCCATTGCGGACTATCTGGTCACGAGTGTGGATTTCACAAGCCTGATCACGGAACTGATGAATTATGATTTTTCCGAGGACCAGATGTACACGGTTCCGGGAGAGACAGTGATCGGGGAGGAACAATACGAGGAATATCATGTGGATGAGGATGCGATGCAAAAGCTTCTGATCCGGATATTCTACACGCCGGTGGAAGCGGCGGATGAATAAGGTATCCAGTGCGCGCGCACTTGATATGACAGATACTACATGCAAATGAGAAAAAGAAAGGAGGCGATACCGATGAAGAAAATGCTTATGGGAGTACTTGCAATGCTGCTTGTCCTCATGATGGGAACAACTGTATTTGCGGCACCATCACCGGCGCCGGATAGCGCTTTGGATCAGAAGGCACAGGAATGGGACAGCAAGTTACAGCAGGCTACCGTGACCGGAGCCAACAATCAGATTTACAATGTGACCAAGAAGAAAGTGGACGCAAGTAAAGTAAACAGTGTGAACGAGGTGATCAAAACGGTCAGTTCACAGGCTGAGGTGATCGGCATGTCTGATCTGGAAGTCGACAAGAGCGTCGATATGAGCAAAGGCATTAAAGTTACTCTGAGTATTGATCCGAAATCCATCATAAGCGGTTATTCCGTTTATGTCGTACACCAGTATGGTGAAGGAAAGTGGGAGATCCTTAAGCCGAGCAGTGTGACAAGTGACGGAAAAGTTACCGTAACATTGTATTCGTTTTCTCCGGTTGCTGTCGTACAGTATCCGAATAATGTAAGCGTACCGACCAGCGATCCTTCTAAGAATCAGTCGGACAGCAACAACAATTCGAACAGCAATACGAACAGTTCCGAGAACAATAAGGGAAACAATACAAACAGTAACAATACTTCCGGACCGTCACAGAGCAATAGCAACAGCAGTAACAGCAGCAACAGTAACAATCAGAACAACAACCAGAGTAATAACCAGAACAATCCGGTCAGTGTAAACCAGAATGTAACGGTGAACTACCCGGATCGTGATTCTGACAGTTACAACCAGGGATACAAAGATGGACGTAATTCCGTTGTGGGAACGTCCGCATCGAACGGAGGAGCGGCCTCTGGCGGAACAACTTCTGCAGGAGTTCTTTCACCAAAGACCGGTGCGTCTTTACCGGCACTGCCAATCGTAGCAGTGTTTGCTTTGGCAGGCATCGCAGTCTGCGGCAAAAAGGCACACGCAAACAGATAACACTGGATACATTTTTGATGCATGTATAAGGTCTATGCGGGATCTACGGTAAGGCCCGCAACTTGACAAAGGCGGTGGAAAGGAATCTGCCGCCTTTGAATAGTGTTAGGAAAAGGTGTGGATCATGAACGAGAAACAGAATCCGACAAAGAAAACGAAAGAGAAAAAAGAATTTAATATTTACAAGCTTTTTACGGTCATACTGCTGATCGTACTTCTGGTTGTAGCGGGAGTGCTCCTGCACAACCGGTATGTGGAGAATACGGCACAGAAGCAGTATGAGGATCTGGCAGCGCAGGTAAACCGGCTGCAGGATTCCATGAACGATAACGCGATCAATGTGCCTTCCGGCACGGAGGATCCGGTGCAGCCTGATGATACGCAGGAGGATACGCAGAGTGCGGACGATTCGCTTTTGAGTCAGTTGGGGATCAGTGTACCACAGAAGGAGTTTGACTGGAATGAACTACATGCAGTCAATCCGGATATCTATGCGTGGATCACGATTCCGGGAACGAATATCGATTATCCGATCTTGCAGAATGCGACGGATGATGAATATTATCTGCGTTATAATATGAACGGAACCAAGGGGTATCCGGGATGCATTTATACAGAGAAAATAAACAGTAAAGATTTTACCGATTTTGATACGGTCGTGTATGGACACAATATGCGAAACGATACGATGTTTGCGACGCTTCATTATTTTGAAGATTCCGCTTTTTTCGCAAACTGTCCGTATGTCTATGTCTATCTGGAGGACAAGGTGCTTGTGTACGAGATTATGGCAGCATATACGAGTGATAATCTGCACATCCTGTATTCCAATGATTTCACGACAGCGGAAGGTCGGCAGAATTATCTGGATAATATATACAAGCAGGCCGAAAACAGCACGAATGTGCGCAGCGAGGTACAGGCGACACAGGAGAGTCATATTTTGACGCTTTCGACCTGTATCCAGGGCAAGTCGCAGAATCGTTTCCTGGTGCAGGCGGTTCTGCTGAATGAGGATGAACTTTAATTTGAAGGTGAACTATGAACCAATGTCGCATTGACTTGAATCAGGACAATATGATAGCGACGTTTGCCAGCCCGCAGTTCTACGGGGACACGGATGTGTATATCCGGGAACTGTTGCAGAACGCGTTGGATGCATGCAATACGCGGGCAGCATTCGAGTGGAGTTGGGGAACGGAATTCCTTGAGATGGAGGAGGCGCGTGCACTTAATTCGATGCGCGAGCCGTTTCATGCGAAGATCCGCATTACGTACAGTTCGCTGACCCAGCGGTTGACGATTGAGGACAACGGCATCGGCATGAATGGCGGGGACATTGAAAAATACGTCTCTAAAATCGGACAGAGTTATTATAAGAGTGAAGATTTCGCAATTCAGAGGCTGCAGTATGAGCCGATCGCGCGTTATGGTGTGGGAATGCTCTCCTGCTTTATGGTGGCGCGTGCGATTCTGATCGAATCGAAGAAAGACAAGTGTGTGAACACGGCGTGGAATATTACCAACAAGGAATCGTTAGAGCCGGTGATGGCAAAGTGGCTGGAGGGTTCGGACACGATCGAGTATGTGAACAGCAACCGCGAGGAATCCGGTTCGAAGATCACACTCGTGCTGAAGCCGAAATATGCGATGAAATTTACGATGCAGACGCTGATCGGCGGCATCCGCAAATGCATGCTGTATCAGCCGTTCCCGATCGAAGTGATCTATGACAGAAAGCGCGAGGTACTTCAGGATTCCAACTGGATCCTTGACAATCCGTTTGCGGATGTGCTCGGCATCATTTCGGTACGGATCCTCGATGAACTGATGGAAGGGTATCTGTGGATCTACAATTCCAAGCATAAGGCTCTGATCGGCGATTCCTGTCTGTATCAGCAGGGGATGAAGGTGATGGATGATCCGGATGCGCTCGGGATCAGGCCGGAGTGGCTTCGCCATATGACGTTTCATCTGAATATCAAAAAGCCGTTTCTGACACCGCGTATGACGCGTGACGGGGTGGCTCATGACGAGAAATTTAAGGAGCTGCGAAGAATCATCGGGCAGTTTGTTTTAAAGGCGTTTGTGAAGAATCCGATGAGCCTGAACCAGTATCTGAATGACGGAAGCCAGCCGGTGCTTACGGAATATGAGGAGGAGATGACACTTCTCGGGAAAGCGGTCGGGGTGGATGTCTATCTGAAAGGCCGGTCGATCGAGCTGCCGATCGAGACGATCGTGCAGGGCTTTTCGGGGAAGGTGATCCGTATCGCTTTCATCAGTAAGGGACTGTTTGAGTATTACAGAGTGAATCATCCGATTGACTTTCGACGCTTTTTGAAGGAAAATAAGTTGATCGTGTTTGAGAAGAACCGGGATATCTTCTGTCAGATGATGGCGCCGTACTGCAAGTCGCAGCGTTACGTCATCAGCGAGTATCCGGGCATTTTATACGATGACATGGTTGTGGATTTCCATATGATCCGGAGTGTTGTGCCGTACCGGAATTCATACAGCCTGTATCCGTCAACGATTGGGTATGATGATATCTTTTGTCTTGTGACGAATAATCAGGGAAGTACATTGGATATTATATTGAATAAGGACCATCGGTTATACAGGATGCTAGAGCCGGTAATGTATCATCCGAAGGTACATGCGATGATGGCGGTTATTCTGGAGAACATTAAGCAGCGTATCATCAATTCGCATCACGGATGGAACAAGATCATTGATTTCGGAGGTTCGTTTGTGGACGACTGGGATCCGTCAAAAGTTGCGACGGTGCAGGCTGCCTGGTGTCTGGAGAATGATTTTGTAGTCTCGGTAAATGAGTTTATCGAGAGCCGTCTGACGAACAAGGAGCGTGCGGATCTGGGATTGATCGGCTTCGAGTTCCGCAGAGATGATTTTATTAACTGGTGGTTTATGCCAAGAGAGTAGGAAAATATGAGTGATAAGAGAGATGAGAAGTTAGAAGTTGAGGATCTGAATCCGGAGACGGTTGAGATGGAAATGCAGCCGGAGAAGGAAGCGGACAAGGAACCACCAAAGAAACATTCTGCGCTGCGTGAAGTGTTCAGCTGGTGCATGACTTTTGTCGTAGCGATCGCATTGGCTGTGCTGTTGAAGAATTTTGTAATTATCAATGCGACGGTTCCGACAGGATCGATGGAGAATACGATCGAGCCGGGGGACGATCTGTTCGGTCTCAGGATCGCATACAATTTTACGGAGCCGAAGCGCGGGGACATTATTATATTCAAGTTCCCGGATGATGAGTCCGAGAAATATGTCAAGCGTATTATCGGTCTGCCGGGCGAGAAAGTGACAATCAAGGAAGCAAAAATATATATCAATGACTCGGAAGTACCGCTTGAGGAGGATTATCTTAAGGAAGACTGGGTGCTTGCGACCGGACCGTTTGAATATAACGTGCCGGAAGATTGTTATTTTGTCATGGGAGATAACCGTAATGACTCCTATGACGCAAGATACTGGGATAATACATACGTGACCAAAGATGAGATTATCGGAAAAGCGTATATGATCTACTATCCGTTCTCACGGTTTGGAAGCCTGTATTAACATAGAATAACTAGGAAAAGGAGAGAAACTAAAATGCCAGAAAATACAAGTTGCAGCGGCGCATCATCATGCAGCAAAGAAAGCTGCGAGGGATGCCCGAGCAAGCAGAATCCACAGAGCATGCAGGAGCCTATGAATGCATACTCGGATGTAAAACACGTAATCGGAGTTGTCAGCGGTAAAGGCGGCGTCGGTAAGTCATTTGTGACCGCCTCGCTTGCAACCCAGATGGCAAAAGCAGGATACAAAGTTGGTATCCTCGATGCCGATATCACAGGACCGTCCATCCCGAAGATGTTCGGAGCACACGGCCAGCTGGTCGGAGATCAGAAGGGAATGTACCCATACGAGACACCGGAAGGAATCAAGATCGTTTCCATCAATCTTCTGATGGAAGATGAGGAAGCGCCGGTTGTATGGAGAGGACCGGTGATCGCAGGCGCAGTCAAGCAGTTCTGGAACGAGACCGTATGGGGCGATGTCGACTATCTGTTCGTCGATATGCCGCCGGGAACCGGTGACGTACCGCTTACCGTATTCCAGTCGCTTCCTGTGGACGGAATCGTCATTGTAACATCTCCGCAGGAGTTGGTTCAGATGATCGTGAAAAAGGCCTTTAACATGGCAAATATGATGCATATACCGGTGCTTGGAGTTGTGGAGAATTTCAGCTACCTGAAATGTCCGGATTGCGGCAAGCACATTTCACTGTTCGGCGAAAGCCACGTTGATGAGGCAGCAGCAGAACTCGGTACCAAGGTACTTGGTAAGCTTCCGCTTGATCCTGCGTTTGCACAGAAGGCAGATGCCGGAGCGTTCTACGAGATGGAGAATTCATATCTCGATGATGCGGTAACGGTACTGAAGAATATTTAAAGTCAATTTCATACACTCAATTTCATACACAAAAAAGGATGTCGATCTGACATCCTTTTTTGTTGCATAGGAATTCCTCAATACCTGTGCACAATTATCTAATTAACATTCAATAGCTGTAAATTATGCTTTTTACAAATTACTGTGCAGACTCGGAATTTTCGGTATTCTGTGTGTCTGCTGTCGTATCCGTCTCGCTTGCTTCCTCCGGATCTTCGGTGTTGACCGCGTCCGGATCGCTGTAGCGAAGTGTGTTTGATGCACGGAATACCGTGTTGTTGGAACCCATCTGGCAAACCTGAATGGTATCGCCGTCTGCAATATCCTCTTTGTTAATGATCAGACAGCCGGAACTGCTGAAAATTGTGTTGACTTTCGCACCGTTGACGAATACCTTACTCCACTTTGTGAAGCTGGATCCCCGAAGGATAACTTCGGAATCGCCGATCGAGTTTGTTGCGCTGTCTACGGTGACAGGATCGATACCCATTACAATATCGGTTGCAGGATATTTGTCCTCGCCGTTGTAGCAGTAGCGGTCTCCGTAGAGGATGTCGTACTGGAGGTTATCAAGTCCATCAAGATAATCCTCTGAATTCATCTGTGTCTGATGGTAGTTTAAAATGGTTCCCTCATGGATTCCAACGGAATCGGTGATGCTTGCCATAAGCTGGTAAGCATAGAGGTCTGCATCCTTTTTTTCAAGTCCCATGTTGTTCCATGTGACATATTTTGTCTTGTAGATATCGCCGGAACGCATGTCGGAATCCTGAAGTCCCATGGTTGGGAGATGATCGCCGAAGAATACAATAACCGTATTCTCATCACGCTCGCTGACTTTCTTGATCAGGTTTGCCATAAAGGTATCAACCTCGTTTAACTGGTTGATGTAGTAGGTCCACTGATTTCTGGTCTCCTGATCAAAAGCGCCGTTTGCACGATACTTCGGATTGTCGATGACCTGCTCCTTCGGATAATCACCATGTGTACCTACGGTAATGGTATAAGTGAAATCCGGCTGGTTTGGGGTAGAATCAAGCGTTTTGATCGTCTCGTCTACAAGAATATCATCGGTAGCCCAGCTTCCGTTCGGGGTATAAGTCTGGATGTTCATTAACTCCTTACTTGTGAAGGTGTCAAATCCCATCATGGAAAAAGCGTTCACACGGCTGTAGAAGTTACCGCCGTTGTTATGTACCGCGTGTGTGCCATATCCGATCGAAGCGAGATCGGCAGCAGTACTTTCACAGTCTGTCTTCTTTAAAATCGTTTTGTACGGATACTCGCCGGTTCCGAAGTACTGCATGCTCATTCCGGTCAGTACTTCAAACTCGGAGTTGGCGGTTCCAGCACCGACAACCGGTACGGTAAGGTATCCTGTTGAGAAGTTCTGCTCCAGCTTATGGAAGGTTGGAATCGGATCTTCATTATAATGTAAGAACTTAATCTCATCCGGATCACAGAAAGACTCGAGAAGAACACAGATGATGTTTGGTGCGTCATCCTTTGTCACGGTGGTTTCCTGCTTTGTGCTCTCAACCTTGTCGGTAATCTCTGCAATATGTTCCTCGGAGTAATCGTCTGGCTTGCTCATACCGCGGTCAACAACGCTGGAAGAGAATCCGTAGATAAATCCGTAATTTTCATATCCCTGTGCAATGTTGGAGAAGTAACTTGCAACAACATTGGCACCCTGTGCGGCAGAAGTGGTCACTGGAAGTCCGATAAACATGACTGCTACGATGGATGCTAAAACAACGATCTTGTGGATCTTGCCCTCGTAACGCGGTCCTTTGATAAAAAGCATCGTGCAGAACAGGAAGAACACGCCAAGACCAAAGACAACGATCGTTGCTTCCTCTGCCGTAAAATAATTGGTGTTGTTCATAGCGAACAGATCATTGATACATTTTAAATCGGTGAATCCGAACGGTGTGACACGGTTCGAAAGGATCAGTCCGTTGATGACTCCAAGGATGATCCAGAATCCACAGATAATAATTCGGAAAAATGCCCGTCTGCGGAACAGATACACCAGACTTAACGATACAAATACGATAAACGCATTAAACAGGAATGCTCCGGTGTGACTTCCAACGAATGAACATGCGGAAAGAAAATCTCTTCGCGATAACAGTTCCACCACAAACACGATGCCACAGGAGAGCAGTGCGTGGAACAATAAGGAATATTTATTTAAAAATGCGATTCTGCGAAGATATTCTTCAGAATGTTGCTTTTCAACTTTAGTAAAGAGTTTTGTCTTGATATTACGTAAAATTTGCTTCATTTTTACCTCCTCCTAACTCGACATATACTTTACTCAAAAAGTTGCACAAAAGCAAGAGCTAAAACTTATAAAAAAACCCCAACAAAGTTGGGGTTTTGATACAATATGAATAAATTGTGAACAAACGGTGTTTATTTGTTTGAACGTCTCCAAATATGCATTTTCTCAGCTTCCTTGATCAGGTCATCACGGAAGTCCGGATGTGCGATTGAGATGAGTGCTTCGGCTTTCTGCCAGGAAGATAATCCCTTGACATTGACCATACCGTACTCAGTAACAACATAGTGTGTGTTGGCACGGGTATCGGTAACGATGGAACCCTCTGCAAGAGTCGGGCGGATTCTCGAATGCATCACACCCTGCTTGTCGGTAAAGGTTGATGAGCAGCAGATAAAGCTCTTACCACCGTTGGAGAGGTATGCACCAAGTACGAAGTCAAGCTGTCCGCCTGCACCGCTGATGTGCTTTGTTCCGGAAGTCTCGGAACTTACCTGACCGAAGAGGTCGATGTCAACACAGTTGTTGATGGAGATGAAATTATCCAAAGCTGCGATCGAGCGGATATCGTTGGTATAACTTACCGGTGCGCTCATAAGCTCAGGATTTTCATCCAGGTAATCGTACATCTTCTTGGTTCCGGCACCGAAGCCGTATACCTGACGGAAACGGTCAATGTTCTTGTGCGCACCTGTGATCTTGCCGGCTTTGGCAATATCAACGAAAGCGTCAACGTACATCTCTGTATGTACACCGAGGTCTTTCAAATCAGATTCTGCGATCAGGGAACCAACAGCATTCGGCATACCGCCGATACCAAGCTGTAAGCAGGCACCGTTTGGAATCTGGTCTACGATCAGACGTGCAACGGTCTTGTCGACTTCAGTTGCAGCTCCGCCGCCACCAAGCTCACCGATCGGTGGGTTCTCGCCTTCAACGATCGCATTTACTTTTGAGATATGGATTCCGTTCTCAGTTCCGCCAAGGCAGCGAGGCATGTTCTCGTTGACCTCAACGATGATGTGTTTTGCTGTCTCACACATTGCGCCAAGGTGCGATGCGCTTGGTCCGAAGTTGAAGTATCCGTGCTTATCCATCGGAGCAACCTGGAACATTGCAACATCATCCGGGCAATCAACTTCGCGATAGTAGCGAGGAAGCTCGGAGTAACGGATCGGTGCGTAGTATGAGCAGCCGCGGTTGATGAGCTTACGCTCATATCCACCCATATGCCATGAGTTCCATGTAAAATGCTCACCGGCATCTTCACGCTCAAATACTGCAAGTGGTTTAAGAAGGATTCCACCACGCAGGTTAATGTCTTTCAATTCATCGGTACGCTTGGCAAGTGCCTTATCCAAAGCATCTACCGTGTTTGTACACCAGCCGTAATCAACCCAGTCGCCGGATTTGATCACTTTGACAGCTTCATCAGCAGAAACCAGTTTCTGTCTGTATTCCTCTGAAAAATCCATTGTATCAACCTCCATATTTTATCGGTATCTTTGTTAAAAAATTATCAATTGTATTTTATCACTTTATCGTATGTTTTACAAGAGCTCTCGCCAAGGAACAAAAAAATTACAATTCTTCCGGAAGCTCCCATGCCGCAAGGCGTTCTTCGGCATCGCTTAGCAGCTGTCGGTAGTGCAGGATATCTTCCCCGGAAGAGGCTTCTTTTTTGGCAAGCTGATTAAGCTGCGCGTTGCAGCAGCGGATCAGACCGGATAACGGAAGATCGCCGCCGGTGTGGACATCGAGAATACTCTCCGTCTCGTAAGCAGCATTGTAATACCACAGAGAGGCTTCTTCAAAGTTGCCGATCTCCTCAAAATAACTTCCAAGTTCACAGCAGATCTCCGCGCACGGTGTGGTCAGCATATCGCGCAATGCCATCGGAAAGAAATCATCGGCTTTTTGCGCTAACCGATACGCATGTGCAAGAACACAGGAAGCCTCCTTCTGCGCATCCGGATCGGTGCTGTTGTCATAGATCTGGCGAAAGATAGGGAGTGCGTCGGCAAAATCCTTTGAATCACCGGTCTTAAAAAGTTCTTTGGCATACATGCTGCGGAGCTTTGCTGAGAAATTTCCATCGCGTCGGAAGGCGTCCAGAAAAATGGAAAAATCCCGCTTTTGGTGCATGGATTGCGGCATGTGGAGAATCTCAATCTCACTGTCATATACAACAGGATCCAGACGGATCGTTTCGTGGATCGGATCGATCCATTCGAAGCTGCGCAGGCGCTTAAAAAGCTTCGGTCGATATTCTGTTTTGGAATTCAATACCGTATTATAATCGGAAACAGTGCGGTATTTCATCTGAACGATCTCGATTTCCGGTAACAGAGCTTCCTTCATCTGCAAAAAGCGTTTGCGATTGTCGGCGTCAAGAACTTCATCCGCATCCGGGGCATAGATGTAATCCATCGTTGCCAGAGAAAAAGAGAAGTTTCTGGCTGCCGAGAAATCATTGGTCCATGCAAAATCATAAACTTTGTCCGTATAGCGGCCGGCGATCGTTTTGGTATTATCTGTCGATCCGGTGTCCACAATAATGATCTCGTCCATCATATCTGCGACGGAGTCCAGACAGCGTGCGAGAATATCCGCTTCATTTTTTACGATCATACATAAGCTGGTTGTGATCATGCGCGTATCCCTTTCTGTACAAAAACATGTTTAAATTCATTATGATTTGTTTTTTTGCTTTTTGCAATGGTATAATGGTGAAAACCAGATAGCTAGGAGAAAACAAATGCAGAATCATACAATTGTAACTTTGAAAAAGGGAGAGGGACGCACGATCAAAGCCGGTGGTGCGTGGATCTTCGATAATGAGATCGACACGATCGTGGGTACGTTCACAAACGGAGACATTGTGACGGTGCACGATTTTGACGGATATCCGATGGGGAAAGGCTTCATCAATCAGAATTCGAAAATCCGTATCCGCATGATGACCCGCCACGCGGATCAGGATGTTGATACGGAATTTCTTCGTATGCGCGTGCAGAATGCGTGGGATTACCGCAAGCAGGTGATGGCGGGCGGCAGACCGGATCTGAATTGTTGCAGAGTAATCTTCGGGGAAGCGGATTTCCTGCCGGGACTTGTCGTGGACAAGTATGCGGATGTGCTTGTTGTGGAGTGCCTTGCGCTTGGCATGGAGCAGTTCAAGGAGACCATTGTTTCCTTATTAAAAGAAACACTTCTTGCCGACGGAATTGAAATTCGCGGTGTCTACGAGCGAAGCGATGCTAATGAGCGCAAAAAAGAGGGCTTGCCGAAAGTCAAAGATTTCATCGGTGAGGAGTTTGACACGAATGTCGAGATCGTGGAGAATGGTGTTCACTATATGGTCGATGTGGTTAATGGTCAGAAAACAGGCTTTTTCTTAGATCAGAAATATAATCGTCTGGCGATGCAGCGCATCTGCAAAGGCAAGAAGGTTCTGGACTGCTTTACACATATGGGAACCTTTGCACTCAATGCGGGAATCGCCGGCGCGGCGGATGTGACCGGACTTGATATCTCGGAGTATGCGGTGCAGCAGGCCGAAGCGAATGCAAAGTTGAATCATCTGGAGGACACCGTGCATTTTCGCTGCGCCAATGTGCTCGATGAACTTCCGAAGCTTGCGGCTGTGGGCGAGAAGTATGATGTGGTGATCCTCGATCCGCCGGCTTTCACCAAGTCGCGTCAGGCAACGAAGAATGCGATCAAGGGCTATCGTGAAATTAACATGAAGGGACTCAAGCTTGTTAAGGATGGCGGCTATCTTGCGACCTGTTCCTGCTCGCATTTTATGACACAGGAACTGCTTGCCAAGACCGTCAAGGAAGCTGCGAAGGCAACGCATAAGCGTCTGCGTCAGGTGGAGTTCCGCACACAGGCGGCGGATCATCCGATTCTGTGGGCGGCGGATGAGAGCTACTATTTAAAATTTTTTATTTTCCAGGTCGTTGATGAGAAGTAAGGAGTTTATAAAGCAAACAACAAAAGAATTTATGATAAAGCGTATGAATGGATTCCTGATGCAACACAATTTTTGTGAGATTCAACCATGATGGAATATGAAAATGTATTTTGACAAAATATTATCTGGAAAGTGTAGAAAAAGAAGTGAAAATGCGTTACACTTACAAGCAGAGTTTGCATTGGGTTATAGAAAAACAATAGGAAATGAGGGTTAAAAGTTATGAATCAGCATGAGGCAAAAAGAAGTTCCTTTTCCGGAAAGATAGGATTTGTACTATCGGCGGCAGGAGCTTCCGTAGGGCTGGGTAATATCTGGAGATTTCCGTATCTGGCGGCAAAATACGGTGGAGGTATTTTCCTTGTCATTTACATTATTCTGGCATTGACATTCGGATACACCATGATCATCGCGGAGACATCCTTGGGACGCATGACGCAGAAAAGTCCGGTCGGAGCATATGCTTCGTTTGGAAAGTCCAAATGGATTCTGGCAGGCGGATGGATCAACGCGATCATTCCAATGCTTATTGTGCCGTATTATTCGGTTATTGGCGGATGGGTTGTCAAATACCTTGTTGAGTATGTCTTAGGTCAGACACAGGCGGTAGCGGAGGATGGATATTTTTCATCATTTATTTCGGACGGCCTTTCAACGGAAATATATTTTGTTATTTTTGCGATGATCGTATTAGTGATCATTTATGCGGGTGTGCGTAACGGAATCGAGCGTGTTTCAAAATTCATGATGCCGGTTCTCGTCGTTTTATCATTGGTTATTACGGTATATTCTGTGACCAGACCGGGAGCTTTGGCAGGTGTTAAGTATTTTCTGGTTCCGAATATCAATAATTTCTCATGGATGACGGTTGTGACAGCGATGGGACAGATGTTCTATTCTCTTTCCATTGCAATGGGTATCCTGATCACATTCGGTTCTTATATGAAAAAAGAAATTTCCATTGAGGGATCGACAAAGCAGGTTGAGGTGTTTGATACAGCAATCGCAATGCTGGCAGGACTGATGATCATTCCGGCAGTGTTTGCTTTTTCCGGAGGGGATGCAGCGACGCTTCAGGCAGGTCCGGCGCTCATGTTTATTACAATCCCGAAAGTTTTTGCAAGTATGGGATTCGGTACGTTTGCGGGAATTATGTTTTTCCTGCTGGTGCTTTTTGCGGCACTGACCAGTTCGATCGCATTGACGGAAAGTGCAGTGGCTACTTTCGAGGACGAATTTAAGTGGAGCAGAAAGAAAGCGACCGTTGTCAGCGGTGCGATCATGCTTGCGATCGGAAGTCTGTCGGCTTTGGGATACGGTCCGCTTGCAAACGTGAAGATCATTGGCATGCAGTTCCTGGATTTCTTTGATTTCCTGACTAACTCAGTGATGATGCCGATCGCTGCGATCGCAACCTGTCTGCTTGTGTCCAAAGTCATTGGCGTCAAGCGCATCGAGGAAGAAGTGACACATGGGGAAGGAACGTTCCGCAGAAAGAAGATCTTCTGTTTTATGATTCAGTATCTGTGCCCGATTTTTGCGGCGCTCATTTTGATCAGTTCCATCGCAAATGCGTTTGGATGGATTTCAATGTAGGAAAATAATTCAATCAAGAAATACAAAAAGCAGGAATTCATTTTGTGTAAATGAAGACCTGCTTTTTATGCAAACAATGGCGTTTGTTGTAATAACAATGGAAATTCTCCCGCAGATTGCGTATAGTAAGGGAACAACAGAAGAAACTAAAATTATGGATTAGAATATGCAAAAAGCGAGGAACACAGAATGAATCAGGTAAATGAACAGACCAAAGAACGAATTAAGGAATATTTGAAGCGTCTCGGAACCGATGAGGAACTGGCGGGTGTCCGGGCGGATTTTGTGAAAGAATTTGAAGCGGTAAAGGTTGTATCGAAAGCCGCAGGACAGGACGGCGAGATCATTCTGGCGGGCGGTCATATGACGGTTGAACAACTGGAGGCGATGTTGAATACCATTCCGCTTGAAATCACATTTGTTGATACGGACAATATCAACCGCTATTTTAATGAGGGACCGAAAGTGTTCAAGCGGCCGGGCATGGCACTTGACCGTGAAGTATTCTCCTGCCATCCGCTGAAAGTTGAGCAGCAGGTGCGTCGGATCATCGGGGAATTTGCAAGGGATTACTTTCAGAAATAATTGAAATATTGACACCCTATATAATAGGGTGTAATATTTCTGTATACGAAGGAGACGGTATTCTATGAGCTCATTATTTGATGATTTGAAAGAAGGACTTGAACAAGCAATTTCATATGAAAAGGGTGTTGGAAAAGCGAAAACGAAAACATATATGATTTTGCCGGTCAACGAATATGATAATAAGCAGATCAGAGAAGTGCGTATGAAAGCAGGAATGACCCAAAGCGTTTTTGCATCATACATGGGAGTCTCAAAGAAGACAGTAGAAGCGTGGGAATGTGGAAGAACACATCCGACAGGACCGGCGCTTAGATTGTTGGATATACTTTCGGCAGGGGAAGATGTGGAGTATATTGTAGCAAAATAGGATAACGAAATGAAACAGATCAATTTTGACAATGGAAAAATTACAAGCAACATTTTAAATGCGGCGGTTCCGATGCTCGTGGCGCAGATCCTTAGCCTGCTCTACAACATTGTGGACCGCATCTATATTGCACGCATCCCGGATGTCGGCACGGCGGCGCTTGGCGCGGTGGGACTGTGCTTTCCGCTGATCATCATTATTACGGCATTCAGCAACCTGTTCGGAAGTGGTGGCGCGCCGATCTTCTCCATCAACCGGGGAATGGGCGAGATAAAGCGGGCGCAGGCGATCGTCAATACTTCGTTTACGATGCTCTGCGGCTGCGCAATTGTTCTTATGGCGATCGGCTTTGCGTTTGCCAGTCCGCTTCTTGTGCTGTTCGGTGCATCGGAGTCGGCGCTGGTTTACGCGTATCCGTACATTATGATCTATCTGATCGGCACGATCCCGTCGATGCTTACGACCGGCATGAATCCGTTTATCAACGCACAGGGCTATGCGACGACCGGAATGATCTCGGTCACGATCGGAGCGGTGGCGAATCTGATCCTCGATCCGCTTTTTATCTTTACCTTTCATCTTGGAATTGAGGGCGCCGCGATCGCAACGGTGATATCGCAGATTTTATCCGCCTGTTTTGTCGTTATCTTTTTGCGGAAAAAGGCAGAGTACAAGATAAGGTTTCTGCACAGAGACGAGCTGCGTGAATCGATCGGTTATGCGAAGAATATCGTAAGTCTCGGCACATCCGGCTTTGTGATGCAGCTTACGAACAGTCTTGTTTCCATCTGCTGCAACAACGTGCTCTCCGTTACCGGAGGCGATGTGTACATATCGGTCATGACGATCGTATCGAGCGTGCGGCAGATGGTGGAGACACCGATCTACGCGATCGTGGAAGGTTCCTCGCCGATCATCAGTTACAATTACGGTGCAAAGCGTCCGAAGCGCGTTGCCAAGGCAATTGCGACGATGGCTGTGATGGCTTTGATCTACACGCTTTCCATGTGGCTTGTGATCATTAAGGCACCGGAATTTCTGATCAGCATTTTCAGTTCGAATAAGGAACTTCTGGTGGATGCGGTTCCGGCGCTCAAACTCTATTTTGCGGCATTTGTGTTTATGCTTTTGCAGTACACCGGGCAGACCGTGTTCAAGTCGTTGAATAAAAAGAAGCAGGCGATCTTCTTTTCGCTGCTTCGCAAAGTATTTATTGTTGTGCCGCTGACGTATCTTCTGCCGTATGCGTTTCATCTGGGAACGGACGGCGTGTTTATGGCGGAACCGGTGTCGAATGTGATCGGAGGAAGCATCTGCTTTATCACGATGTTCTGTACGATCATTCCGGAACTTCGGGCGATGGATGAGGAGAAACAGGATGACAAAAGATAATTTGCAAAAGATGATATTAAGAAGTAAGATAAAGGCAAATGCATAAGGAGGAGTTTGGAAAATGAACAAAGGGATGAAACGTTGCCTGGCATTTGTGCTTGCACTCGCGCTCGCATTTACATCTGTGAATGTGACCACTCCGATGGTGGAGACAGCCTATGCGGCAACGACACAGACGATCACACAGTCGACAACGGTCGTATGCGGAAAAAGTGCAACGGTAAAGGCACCTGCGGGCTACCGGAACTGTAAGTTTTCAAGTTCGAATATGAAGGTGGCTACGGTAAATGCGAAGGGAAAACTTACGGCACTTCGTCTTGGTGTGACAACGATCACGATCAAAAGCGGAAGCAGATCACAGAAATATACCATTACGGTTGTTCCGGCAAAGAAGAGCGACGTAAGACTGAATCAGGAATTGATATTGAGTGGACAGAAGGTGCAGTTGAAACTGGTTTCCGATCAGTATGATACCAGTCAGGTAAAGCTGCAGTTTTCCAGCGCTTTTTCCGAGATTGACCGGAATGGTAAATGCAAAGGAATCAGCACTTATATTTCATACGGAGATCTGATCTATTCGTATGGGCAGTTCTCGAAACGTATTACGCTGTATGTCTGCGATACAAAGGTCTTTTTTGATGCAATCGTAAACGGAATGTACGGCACGGATCTGTCGGCGAACAATGCCGGAGAGGAATACCGGCCGCTGGCGGGCGTGAAACTGGCGAAGAAATCTTATTCCGTGAAGCAGTATAAGAATATGGGCATAAATTTCTATCTGGATGGCAAAGCGATGACCGATAAGGTGGTGTATACACCGGGAGATCATGTGGTATCGATTGTGGCATCCGGCAAGAAATACACCAAAAAATTTGCGGTGTCCTATTCGGTGAAAAATGCGCTTCTCAAAAGGGATGCAACCGGATATTCAAAAGAGGGAAAAGAAGTCTTTGATGCCGCTTTTGAAGCTGTTGAGGAAGAAATCGAAGAAGGGATGAGCGAGGAAGAGAAAGTAAAAGCCATCCATGATTATCTGATCTATTATGCGGACTATGTGAATAACGGAGATTATACAACGGCTTCTAAATGGGCATATGGAGCAAGTGGTGTTCTCCTGCATGGGGAAGGCGTGTGCCAAAGTTACGCGATTGCATTCTATATGATGGCGGTGTCGGCGGGACTTGATTGCAGATATGTGGTCGGAACGGCGAACGGTGGAAGCCATGCCTGGAATCAGGTTAAAGTTGACGGGATCTGGTATTATATTGACTGCACCTGGGACGATCCGATTGTGAACGGAATCAGCGGAGGTGGCGAATGTTATGATTATTATCTGTCAGAGAGTCTCTGGTCGGATCACATCGCAACGGATTCCCAAGATCTGGCTCAGAAGGGAAAATACTCATGGGAACACTATTATCTGACCGGAAAAGATTATAAGTAATCATTATTTCCGGCTGCATACCATGACGATGCGTAACGGTCAAAAAATGTAATGACGTCCTGTTTGTTCATAAATTATGCCTCAATCTTTGGGTAGCGCTCCGGGATCAGATGCGCTTTCATCAGTGCAAATACGATGCTTGGAATGAAGATCAGCTGGATCAGCGTTCCGGGCCAGCTTGTCACAACGTAGCCGGATACCCATGCGCCCATAGAGTATGATCCTGCGGAGAAGATCAGTGCCTTGGTGATTCCGGCAAGGATGCGTCCGCAGACGATCGCTGCGATCAGACTGATGTACAGATCTGCGTAGGTATTCTTTGTGCGGACAACTTTCATCATAACACCGGCAATAATGCCGTAGAAAGCAAGCTCAACCATCATAGACGGAAGGATGGCAACCGGCGGCATACCGGAGAGTACGCTCGATAAAGCCGGACCTGCGATACCGCATAATAAGCCAAAAGGCCAGCCGGCTACAAGACCGCAGAGGAATACCGGAATGTGCATCGGGCAGAAGATGCTGCCGGAATTCGGGATTCCGTGGAAAAGCATCGGAAGAATGTAGCAGAGTGCGATACATACTGCGGTAATGATTGATTTTTTTACATAAGACATTTCTTTCATAGTAATGATACCTCTTTCTTCTGAATCATAGGAATTTCTTTTCTTTCTTCGGAAAGAATACTCCGTTACAATGCAAATGAAAACAATTGTTTTTACATTATAGCATATATTCCAGGATAATTAAAAAACAACAGAATAACAGTGCACACCATCCGCTTCGGGGGATGGATTTATGTTTTTGCGGCGCATGATATGTGCCTTTTCGGTAGCCGCGGGCTTCCATTGCCAGCGCAAGTTCGTCCGCGCGACGGAATGCCGCAACAAAGATCGGAATGACAAGCGCGAGCATCGCGCGCGCCCGTTCGGTAAGACGGTGACTGTCCAGTCTGGCACCTCTGGCAAGCTGCGCCTTTTTGATGCTGTCCGTCTCTTCCATCAGAGTCGGAATAAACTGGATCGCAACCGACAGGATCATCGCGATATCGTCCGCCGGAATCCGTAGCAGTTTCAGCGGACGAAGCATCGTCTGGATCGCGCTGGTGATCGCGAGCGGAGGCGTTGTCAGCGTCAGAAGATTGCTGAGCACAAGAATCAGGATCACGCGATATATCACCTGAAATCCCTGTGCGATTCCTTCCTGCGAGAGCGTGAAGATCCACCATTTCCACAGCGGATTTTCCGCGTTGAAGAAGAATGCGTTTGTCAGGAATACCAGAACAAAAAACCATCGCATCCGCTGTACCGAACCGAACACGGCGCGAAGCGGAGCATGCGAGACTGCGATCAGCGCCATCCATATAAGGGTAATGGCAACATATTCCGTGACACTGTGCGTCAGGATGACTGCCACGATCAAAAGCAGAAAGCTGAAGAATTTCGCTCTGGCATCAAGGCGATGAAGGAGCGATTCCCCCGGAACGTAGGTGCCGGATGTGAATTCTCTCATACGTCACCGCCCTTCCGCCTGCTCTCTGTGACAGGATCGTGCGCTTCGCAAGCTCCGGTGTTTCGAGAAGATGACTGCGTTGGTTCAGTCATAATGTTCTGTGAAGAGCCTTGATAAAATTGCAACAATTCTTCCTCAAAATCATCCTTTGTAAGAGGACGATAAGGGAGTGTGATTCCCTGCGCCTTAAGCTCGTAATACAGTTGCACCGGCATCGGCGGCTTTAGTCTGGTCTGCGTCAGCAGATCCATATCCGTCAGAATCTCGCGAGGCGTCCCTTTTGCAAGTATTTTTCCCTCCTGCATAAGGATTACCCGATCCGCGCCAAGCGCTTCCTCAACATTATGTGTGATCATGACGATCGTTTTTCCGTGTTGATGAAGTTCCTCTATCATCGCAAGAACTTCCTTGCTGCCCACGGGATCGAGCATGGAAGCTGCCTCGTCAAAGACAAGGAGTTCCGGATCCATCGCAAGCACACCCGCTAAGGCAATCCGCTGCTTTTGTCCGCCGGAGAGTGAGTGTGGAGAGCGCTGTTCGTAGCCGCCCATTCCGACGGTGTGAAGAGCTTCTTTGACTTTTTCTTCAATCCTGTCTTCCGGCACATCATAGTTGCGCAGCCCGAATGCGACGTCCTCCTCGATGATCGTGGAGACAAACTGGTTGTCCGGATTCTGGAAGACCATGCCGACTTTGCGGCGCAGTTCGCATTGGTTTTCGGGATCGGCAGCATCCAATCCTGCGACCGTGAGCGTGCCGCTCTGCAACGGCAGCAGTGCATTCAGATGTTTCGCGAGCGTGGATTTCCCGCATCCGTTGTGTCCGAGGATCGCCACCAGTTCACCCGGTTTCACGGAAAGCGAGCTGCCGTCCAGCGCGTGAGAAGGTGCGCCCGCATAATCATAGGAAAATGTTAAATTGTCCGCATGAATCATGGTGCGCCTCCTTCCATCTTTTGTTTGCACAACAAAAAGGTACACGGTAAACTCTTCGCGAGCTGCCGCATACCTTCCTGGATATGCAAAAATAAATTACCTGTATCGTAAACAAGAACACTTCGGTGGCAGCCTTGTCTGCTTTCACCTTCACCATAGCCGCAGTCGCGGCACTGTTCGTTCCGACCGCCGTAATCGTTGCATCCGGCATCGCGTTTTTCAGTGCTGTCACAAGCTGCCTGCCGATGCCGCCTCCCTGCGCATCAATAACCAGAATGTTCATGTTGTTACCTCTCAATCTTTTTCTAGAAAAAGTTTATCATAAATAGAGGAAGGCTTCCACCGGAAAATGTGTGTGTGGCTATGGTATGTAATATAATACATTTATTCGTACGAAAAAATGTAGAATGAAGCAATTTTTCATAAATAGAAGAAATATGATGGAGAGCAGGAGCATGGAGAGGAAACGGAAAAGTACATCTAATAAAGAAATAAATATCAATTCTAACCGATCAAACAGAAAGAATTCAATGAGTCAGAAATCTATGACGCAGAAGTCAACGGATCAGAAAACGATAAGTAGGAAAACCGCTGACGGAAGCTGCCCGTATGCAAAAAAATGCGGCGGATGTGATTATCAGGGAATTTCCTACGAGGAGCAGCTTAAGAAAAAGCAGTCCTACATCCGCAAACTGATGGAGCCGTATGGCAAGGTGCAGCCGATCGTAAAGATGGATGATCCGTATCACTATCGTCACAAAGTACAGGCTGCATTTGACTGTACCCGCAGGGGACAGATCATGGCGGGCGTTTACCAGAAAAATTCGCATGATGTGGTCGATATCGAAAGCTGTCAGATCGAGAATGAGGAGGCAGATGCGATCATCCGCGATGTGAAAAATATGTTGCGTTCATTCCGCATCAAAACCTATGATGAAGATACCGGATACGGACTTTTGCGTCACGTCTTAGTGCGCAAGGGATATCATAGCGGACAGATTATGGTCGTGCTTGTGCTCGCGGATGCCATTCTTCCGTCGAAGAACAATTTTGTCAAAGCACTGCGCAAGAACCATCCTGATATCAGCACCGTTATCATCAATGTCAATAACAAACGGACAAGCATGGTGCTCGGCGAGCGCAACATCACCGTGTATGGCAAGGGTTACATTGAGGATTCACTTTGCGGATCCACCTTCCGCATCTCCCCGAATTCTTTCTATCAGGTAAACCCGAAGCAGACCGAAATCTTATATGAGAAAGCAATCGCCAGCGCAGGTCTGACCGGAAAAGAGACGGTGATCGATGCGTACTGCGGAACCGGAACGATCGGTCTGATCGCAAGCAAGTCGGCAAAGCAGGTGATCGGTGTCGAATTAAACAAAGACGCGATCCGCGATGCGATCACGAATGCCAAGCGAAATGATATTCATAATGTACGCTTTTTCCATCAGGATGCAGGCGAGTTTATGGTGGAGATGGCGGAAAAAGGCCAGCAGGCGGATGTGGTCATTATGGACCCGCCGCGTACCGGAAGTGATGAGTCATTTCTTTCGTCCGTCGTCAAACTTGCACCGAAGCGCGTGGTTTATGTGTCGTGCGGTCCGGAGTCGCTGGCGCGCGATCTCAAGTATCTCACCCGCCATGGTTATCGCATGAAAGAGTGCACGCCGGTTGACATGTTTCCGTTTACACGGCATGTGGAGACGGTATGCCTTTTGTCCAAACTCCATGAAGCGAAACATCATGTGAATGTGAGACTTGATATGGATGAGATGGATTTGACAGCTGCGGAGAGCAAGGCGACTTATGAGGAGATAAAGAAGTACGTGGCGGAGCATAATGATGGGATGAAAGCTTTCTATTGAGGAAATCGAAAAAGAATTGGATAGCGAATCTTAATTTATTGTGCAATATGCCAATAATATGCATAAAATGCATGGAACGATAGAAAAAATCTATCATTCCATGCATTTTGTCCAATTATTTTAATCCGCCGCCGTTTAAGACAAACTGTCGAAAGCTTCGTACGGCAGGCGACAGATACACCTGATCGTCATTGACCATGTAGAAATTGCGCTCCCACACCGGCGAGCTGATCTGTATGATTTTGATGTCCAGCTTCATTAACATATCCATATACGGCACGACCGCGATCCCGAATCCCTGTGCCACAAGTCCCGCGATTACTTCGTCCTCCTCTGTCTCATAGGCAATCTGAGGCTTATCCCCGATCTTTGAAAAAAGGCGGTCAACGACATTGCGCATGCCGGAGCCTTCCGAAAAATAGACATGCGGATACGGCAGTGTCTCCGACAATTCAATGGAATGCTTGTTTGCGAGCGGATGATGGCGCGGCACGATCAGCACCAGATCCTGCTTTTCGACCGGGATGGATGTAAAATCATACTCGTCCGACGGCTGCGAGCAGAAAACCAGATCATATTTATGGGTGGAAAGCCCGTCTAATAATTCCGAAGTAACTCCCGTATGATACGAAAACTGAATTTCACGATCCGGATTCTCCGCCAGAAAACGCGCGGTAATGCGCGGAATATAATCGATTCCGAGCGTACGCAGCAGTCCGAGGCGGATGAGTCCGTCGCCTTTGGCGCTCCGCTGGAGGGAGGCGATTCCGGCATCCAGCGTCTCAAGTGTGTGCTCGGCACAGTCCAAAAATTCTTCGCCAAAACGTGTCAGTGTTGTGTTTCGTCCGCTTTTTTCAAAGAGGGGAACACCCAGTTCCGACTCCAGTTGGCTGATCGCGTGGCTTAAGCTTGGCTGCGTGATGCAAAGCTGCTCCGCAGTCTTCGTATAGTGTTGAATGTGAGCGAGTTTCACAAAGTAGCGCAACTGATATAGATTCATAAAAATTCTCCCAGATAATCCTTTTGTTCATAATAGCATGTTTGATAGATAAAATCTATTGTTTTATAAAAATTATTAATTTGTTTCTATGCGCAATTCTCGTTAAAGTAAAGGCAGATAAGCAAAACGAGAGGAGAAGAAACCTTATGAATCAAGCTACGGAATCCAAACGGTATTATCCGACAGCCTTAGCACTGTACATCACGTACTTTGTATTGGGAATTGCTGCTTCCATTATGGGACAGTACAAACAGAATTTTGCGGCGATGTGGAATGCGGGAACAATGGCAGACGGAAGTTACGACGTCTCGGGTGTTGTTGCCGTCATTGCAGCGATCGGTCTGGGCCGCCTGATCGCATTTCCGATCTCGGGCCCGCTTTCCGACCGGCTCGGCCGCAGACTTTCCGCACTCATCGGATGCGGATGTTACACCATCTTTTTATTGACCATTTCGTTCTGCCCAAACATGTATTTAGGGTATGCACTTGCGGTACTCAGCGGAATGGCGAACTCATTCTTAGACACAAGTATTACACCGTCCTGTATGGAGATCTTCAAAGAAAAAGGAACGGTTGCCAACATTTTTACCAAGATGTCGGTATCGATTGCACAGTTTTTACTGCCTTTTGCCATCAGTTTTGTCGCAGTAGAACACCTGCCGTTCCATACGATTTTCCTATGTACAGCCATACTGATCTTCGTGGACGGTGTATTTCTTGCTTTTTTACCTTTCCCTCCATTTGAAAAAGCGGAGAAAGGCAAAGCAAAAGATCACATGAAATTCACACCGGCAGCCATCATTTTGATCTGCCTTGGATTTACCAGCTCATCCACCTTTATGATCTGGATGAACTGCAATCAGGAACTCGGACTTTTGTACGGTCTGAGCGATCCGAGCAAGATACAGTCATTTTACTCGGTCGGAATCATCTGTGCATTGTTTGTCAGTGCGGCACTGTTGAGCCGCAACGTGCCACCGGTCAACATTCTGATCGGCTATCCGCTTATGGCATTGATAACACTGGGCGCGATCTATCTGATCCAGAAGCCTTTCATGTGTCTGCTCGGCGGATTCTTAATTGGATTCTTCGCAGCGGGCGGCGTGCTTCAGCTTGTGACGGCGGTTGCCAATGAGATGTTTGAGAAACACCGCGGCAAGATTACCTCGATCGTTATGATCGCATCAAGCGTGGCAAATTATCTGACCATCAGTGTGGCGGGTGTGCTGACGCGCGTCGGCGGCGTACAGGGCCCGAGATGGGTACTGCTTTTTAATATGATACTGACACTCGTAGGAGTGTTACTTGCAATTCTGCTCAAGAAGATTCAGAAGGCAGAGAACCAATAAAATTATTTCATTATTCAGAGGAGGAATTTAAGATGTCAAAGAAATATCCACTTACGATCAGCTCATGGACATTGGGCGATCAGTGTACATTTGAGGAGCGTGTGAAAGCCGCAAAGGAGGCGGGATTCGAGGGAATCGGACTTCGTGCGGAGACATACGTGGACGCATTAAACGAGGGCTTGTTCGACGAGGACATCCTTGCGATCCTGGACAAGTATGATATGAAGGTAACCGAGGTTGAGTACATTGTGCAGTGGGCAGAGGAACACCGTTCTTACGAGCAGAAGTACAAGGAGCAGATGTGCTTCCATATGTGTGATCTGTTCGGCGTGAACCACATCAACTGCGGACTTATGGAGGATTACTCGGTAGAATATACGGCACAGAAGCTGCGAGAGCTGTGCGCCCGTGCCGGAAAATACACGATCGGTGTGGAGCCGATGCCGTACAGTGGACTTCCGGATGTGAAGAAAGCATGGGCAGTTGTCGAGGCTTCGGGCTGTGACAATGCAAAGCTGATCCTTGACTCATGGCACTGGGTCCGTGCCGGACAGTCTTACGATCCGTCCGTTCTTGCCGATGTTCCGGCAGACAAGGTCGTATCCATCCAGATCAACGATGTACAGGCTCACCCGTATGCAACATCCATCCTTCGCGATGAGTCCATGCATGACCGAATGATCCCGGGAACCGGACATGGCGATACCGCAGGATTCGTCAAGATGATCGTGGACAAAGGCATTGATCCGAAGGTTGTCGGTGTCGAAGTCATCAGTGATGAGGTTCTCTCGCACGGTGTGGCAGAAGCTGCAAAAGAAAATTACGAAGCAACATCCGCAGTACTCAGCGAAGTATGGCCGGAAGTATTGGAAGCATAGAACAGGAGGAAAATTATCATGGCAAATCAGATTACAGGACACACAAGACTTTACTGTCTGATCGGCTCACCGGTCGGACATTCCGGAAGCCCGGCAATGTACAATTACAGTTTTGAGAGCGTTGGCGAGGACGGCGCATATCTCGCATTCGACGTGCCGCTCGATCATCTTGCTGAGGGCATCGCAGCGATCAAGACTTTCAATGTAAAAGGCTTTAATATCACCATGCCGGACAAGACCGCAGTCATCGAGTATCTCGATGAGGTGACACCGGCAGCGCAGCTCATCGGCGCATGCAACACTGTTACTGTTTCCGAGGACGGCAAGATGACCGGACACAACACCGATGGAATTGGCTTTGTCCGCAATCTTCAGGAGAACGGTGTCGAGGTAAAAGGCAAGAAGATCGTTGTACTCGGAACCGGCGGCGCAGCCACCGCGATCTGTGTGCAGGCAGCACTCGACGGAGCCGCAGAGATCGCCATCTTTAACCCGACAGACTCTTTCTATGAGAATGGATTAAAGACTGTTGAGCGTCTTTCCAAAGCGGTACCGGGATGCCATATGAGCATGAACGACATTGCAGATACAGAACTGTTAAAGAGTGCAGTCGATGGCGCAGACATTCTTGTCAACGCAACCAAGGTTGGCATGAAGCCGATGGAGAAAGAGACACTGATCGACAAGTCCTGGTTCCGCCCGGAACTTGTTGTCGCTGATACCGTATATAATCCACGCGAGACACGCATGATCATGGAAGCAAAGGAAGCCGGATGCAAGGCGATCGGCGGTATCGGAATGCTTCTGTGGCAGGGCGCTGCGGCATTCAAGCTTTTCACTGGAAAAGATATGCCGGCAGAGGAAGTCATGGAGAAGTTTTTCTCATAAAATTGGATGATAAAGCTGGGAGAGAAGAATATGAAGTTTCCAAATATGTTTAGTCCTATCTGCATCGGCAATGTGACCGTACCGAACCGTTTCGTTGTACCGCCGATGGGAAATAATTTTGCAAATACAGACGGAACACTCAGCGAGCGTTCCAAAGCCTACTATCAGGAGCGAGCCAAGGGCGGCTTCGGATTGATCACGATCGAGTCGACCGTTGTCTATCAGGAGGCCAAAGGCGGGCCGAGAAAGCCATGCCTTTTCTCCGATGATACGGTGGAAAGTTTCCGCGAGGTAGCGGATGCCTGCCACGAGTACGGTGCAAAAGTGTCGATCCAGTTGCAGCACGCAGGTCCGGAAGGTAACTCTAAGCTGACCGGTTATCCGCTGAAAGCAGCGAGCGCGATGTCGGCAGCCTGTGGAAGAGAGGTGCCGGAGGCAGTATCCAACGAGGAGATCTACCGCATCATCGAATGCTACGGTGATGCTGCAAGACGTGCGCAGCAGGCGGGAATCGATATGGTCGAAGTGCACTGTGCACACGGCTATCTGGTCAGCACATTCATCTCAGAGCGCACGAACCACCGCACGGATGAGTTCGGCGGATGTTTTGAGAATCGTATGCGCCTTCCGCGCCTGATCATCGAGAATATCCGTAAGAAGACCGGCGGCAATCTCCCGATCCTCTGTCGTATCAACGCAAGTGATGAGGTTGAGGGCGGACAGAGCGTGCAGGATGCAGCAGCCGTAGCCGCATATCTTGAGGAAGAATGCGGTGTTGACGCACTCAACATTACGCGTGCCGTACATCTTCACGATGAGTTCATGTGGGCACCGGGCGTGACTCACGGTGGCTTCAATGCAGACCTTGTCAGTGAGATCAAGCGTGCGGTAACTGTTCCGGTGATCGCTGTGGGCCGTTTTACCGAGCCGCAGTATGCGGAACTTCTTGTAAAGCAGGGACGCACGGATCTGGTCGCTTTCGGACGTCAGAGTATTGCAGATCCGGAGCTGCCGAACAAAGCAAGAACCGGACGCCTTGAGGAGATGATGCCTTGTATCGGATGTCTGCTCGGCTGCGTTCCGAACATGTTTGCCGGAAAGCCGGTATCCTGTGCCGTCAATCCATGCGTCGGACGTGAGGCGGAGATCACTCCGGCCGAGGTGGCAAAGAACGTCGTTGTTGTCGGCGGCGGCCCTGCCGGTTTATATGCCGCAGCACTCTGTGCAAAGAAGGGACACCATGTAACACTTCTTGAAAAAGGCGCAGAACTTGGCGGAAGCTTCCGCATCGCATCGTTCCCGACCGGAAAGGGACAGCTTTCTTCCGCAATCCGCGCGATGATCGTGCGCTGCGAGAAGGCAGGTGTGGACATCCGGTTAAATACAGAAGCCGATGGGAACACGTTAAAAGAATTACAGGCGGATGCCATCATCCTTGCAACCGGTTCGACTCCTCTGATCCTCCCGATTCCGGGACTGAAAGAGAGCGGATACGTGACCGCACAGGATATGCTTCTCGGCAAGGCAGAGGTCGGTGAGAAAGTACTTGTTGTCGGTGGTGGAATGGTCGGATGCGAGGCTGCGGAATATCTTGCAGAGCGCGGACATGAGGTTGCCATCATTGAGATGAAAGATGTGATCGCGGCGGATGTCGTTCCGGAGAACCGCAGATACATGTTTGAGAATTTCAAACGCAACAATGTACAGCTTCAGCCGGGCGCCAGAGTCGGACAGTTCTACACGGACGGTGTTGACTATACGATGGCAGACGGAAGTGCAGGTTCGCTCCGCGGATTCGACAGTGTAGTCCTCGCGATGGGAACACGCAAGTATGATCCGCTCAGCGAAGCAGCCACATCGGCAGCTAAAGAAGTGGTTGTGATCGGTGAGGCATTGCAGTCACCGGGCAATGCAGTCGTTGTCACAAAGGATGCGTTTGAGGCTGCCAAGGCGATCTAGTTTAAATTTACTCTGGTTGGCGTAACCGATCGCCAGCTCCCCAAAGGTTATGTCTGTTATGCCGATGTGGAGCATTGTGCGCAATGCTCAAAGATGCGCCGATCATCATATTGGATGAGGCAGCTTCCAGTGTCGATCTAACAGAATACTGCCTTCATAACGCGCTTGACTCCCAAAGAAATTCACTGCATAATTTAATGCAGATGAAAACTTTGGGGGTCATTTTTATTTAAAGAGGGGTTAACATTATGGCAGATACAAGAAAGAAAACAATTCCATTGGAGGACGAATGAAATGGAACGATACGATATTGTAATTATAGGAACAGGGCCGGCAGGTCTGTCGGCGGCGATTACCGCAAAGGTAAGAAACAAGAAAATCCTGCTGGTCGGATCAAAAGATTTAAGCCCGAAAGTCGAGAAAGCGCACACGATCCAGAATTATCTGGGCCTGCCGTCTGTCAGTGGTGAGAAGATGGCGGAGGCATTTCAGAAGCATCTTGACGATATGGGGATTGAGATTACCGAAAAGAAGATCAACACCGTTTATGCGATGGGCGATTATTTCGGTATTCAGACAGGAACCGAGATGTTTGAGGCGGACAGTGTGATCCTGGCAACAGGAGTCACGATGGACAAACCGCTTCCGGGTGAGAATGAGTTTCTCGGAAGAGGTGTCAGTTACTGTGCAACCTGTGATGCCGCGTTGTACCGTGGCAGGACGGTGGCGGTCATTGGCTACGGACCGAAGGAAGAGGCGGAAGCGGATTTCCTTGCGGAAGTTGTCGGGAAGGTCTATTACATTCCAATGTATAAGGAGCCGTATCATCTGGCGGAGAACATCGAAGTGGTAAAGGAGAAGCCGCTTGAGATTGTTGGGGTGGCATCGGATGCATTATTCGGAGATAAGGTCGGAGCACTCAGCACAGATGGAGGCGAGTATGCGGTAGATTGTGTTTTTGTATTGCGAGAGAGCATCCTTCCGGAGCATCTGGTTCCGGGACTTGAACTTGAAGATAACCATGTGAAGGTTGATCTGCAGATGAAAACCAATATTCCGGGCTGTTTTGCGTGCGGTGATATCGCAGGCAAACCGTACCAGTATATCAAGGCGGCGGGGCAGGGAAACGTTGCGGCATTGTCCGCGGTGGAGTATCTGTCGAAGCGGTAGAAAATTAAAGTTGTTCGATTGTGTAGTTTTGTAAAACGTAAATTTATTGTGCAAAACTGCCAATAAAACGTGTAAAATTTATAAAAAAGTGCGCAAGAAGTTTGTAAAAAACGATGTCTTGCGCTTTTTTTATGCATATGCTAATATTAGTTTAACGTTAAACGAAACAAAACAGACAACCCGGGTTAAGTTTAACGCAAAACCTATTATTTTATCAACAAAAATATATATTTTGATATTGAGAAGGGAGCGCAACTATGAAGAAGAAACTTATCAGTGCAATGCTTTGCATGGCAATGGCAGCATCCATGATTCTGACGGGCTGTGGTGGGGGAGATAATAACAGCACACCGTCCGACACAAGCAAGAATGAAGCAACCAATCCGACACAGGACGATGGAACCGAAGAGGTAACTTTAACACTTGGTATCTGGCCGGAAGATACATTGACCGATGACATTAAGGTGTTTGAGGGTTACGTTGAGACCATGAAGGAAAAGGATCCGAATGTAACATGTGTGCCGGCTTACTATAAATATGCAACTGACACATTTATGCCGATGGTTGAGGCAGGTAACTGCCCGACGATTTTTGAGACATGGTTTACCGAGCCGCAGAAGCTGATCAAGGCAGGTGCGGTAGCGGATATTACCGACGAACTGGAAGCACGCGGATGGCTTGATAAGATGAACCCGTCCATTAAAGAATTACTCTCTGATGAGAACGGAAGAATTTACGGTATTCCACGTGACGGATATGCGCTTGGTTTAATGCTTAACGTAGAACTGTTTGAGGAAGCAGGTCTTGTTGATGATGACGGATATCCGATCTATCCAAAGACCTGGGATGAGCTGGCTGAGACAGCTAAGACGATCAAGGATAAGACCGGTTCCGCAGGAATCTGTCTCCTTGCGAAAGATAATGCCGGTGGATGGCATTTCTCCAATATTGCATGGGCATTCGGTGCAACATTATGTACCCAGAATGACGACGGAACCTTTACTTCTCATCTTGACTCTGATGAGGCGATCGCAGCAATGGAATATGTAAAGTCACTTAAGTGGGATTATGATGTGCTTACCGCTGATCCGCTTTCTGAGGATTGGGGAACCGGATTTACACAGCTTGGAACCGGCGGTGCTGCAATGTACATTGGTGCAAATGATGCAGTAAATCAGCCGACACAGGTAAACGGTCTTCGTGTCGATAAGCTTGCAATGTGCCCGATTCCTGAAGGCCCTGGCGGACAGTATTCATTGTACGGTGGTACACCATATATGTTCTCTAAGGATGCAACAGAGGCTGAGATCAACGCAGCACTTGATTTCCTTGAGGTTATGGGTAAAGCTCCGGTTGCAACCGATGATTCCGTTGCAGGTATGAAAGCGGATGCACAGAACAAAGTAGATCAGGGAGTTCCGGTTATCCAGAGATTCCCATGCTGGGTTGCACAGGATGTACTTGATGCAGAGGCATCTATCGTAGAAGAGTTCGGAAACGTTGATCCTAAGATGTTCCAGTCATACTTTGATGCAACATCTTCCGACGGTTTAAGACTCGAGGAGCCTGGCTCGACACAGGATATGTATGCAGAGCTGACCAAGGTGCTTCAGGCGGTTATTACCGACAAGAATGCGGATGTAGAGGCTCTTATGAAAGAAGCAAATACAAACTATCAGGCAATTCTTGATAATTATTCCGCAGAATAAAAGGCAGTGAAACATAGCAAACCGGAACTCCTTCGGGGGTTCCGGTTGTTATAAAATGAGGCGTTACGAATGCGTTTTCATAGAAAAAAGGCAAACAAAGCGATGCTATTACAAGATGGAAGGTGTGTGAACATGAAAGCAGGAAAAGGGAAAAAGAGTAAATTTAAAAAGCGGGATCTGCTTGGGTGGCTGGTAATGCTGCCAACCATAATCTTGTTTACTTTTTTTGTGTGGGAACCGTTGCTGGAAAATGTCCGGCTGAGTTTCTGTACCGCGAAGATGTATACCGTAACCGGATTTGCAGGCTTTGATAATTACAATCAGGTACTTCATGATGTGGACTTCAAGGCGGCTTTCTTCAATACGTTTAAGTATACATTCTGGTCATTCCTGATCGGTTTTATCGTGCCGATCATCATGGGTATTTTGATTTCGGAAACGGTTCATCTTAAGGGGCTGTTTCGTGTTGGAATCTATTTCCCGAACATTATGCCGACACTGGCAACAATCTGGATCTGGAGTTATTTCTTCCTTCCGGGACCGACCGGTGTATTGAACATTATTCTTGGCAAATTCGGTATTGAACCGTCCGTGTGGCTGAACAATCCTAAGTGGACGATTCCTCTCATCATCATAACGATGACATGGAAGAGTGCCGGATCGACAGCACTCATCTACATGGCGAATATCAGTGGAATCAGTCCGGATCTCTATGAGGCGGCCACGATTGACGGAGCGACGATCTGGCAGAGAGTCTGTCATATTACACTGCCGAGCCTGAAAGGCATCATTAAGACGATGATCATCCTGCAGTTTATCTCGGTATTCCAGATTCTGTATGAGCCGATGATCTTCAAGAACGGTGGACCGAACAATGCAAGTATCTCACTGATGATGCTGATGTATCGTTACGGTTACCGCGATTACAATGTGCCGAAAGCAGCTGCATTATCCGTTATGATCTGTATCATTCTGATCATTTTAAGCGGTATCTACATGAAAGCGACCAAGTCTGAGGATGATGCATAAAGGAGGAAGGATCTATGTTTTTCGATAAGTATCAATCAAAAAAAGACGGTGTCATTCGTGGTTACGATATCCGATCCCCGAAAGTGAAGATTCTGGCGATCGTGATCATGGTCCTGTGCCTTTTGCTGGTGGCGATCTGCCTGTTCCCGGCAATCTGGGTATTCCTGGCAAGTTTTAAGGATATCAAGGAATTTACACGTAATGTCACCATTCTGCCGGATAAATTTGACTGGAGCCGCATGGCAGAGACCTGGAAAGCGTTCAAGTTCACAAAGTATTATCTGAACTCCTTGATCTCCGTAACCGGATGTACCGTCTGTGCGGTTGTGTTCAATGGATTGCTTGCATACGGACTGAGTGTGTTAAAGCCGAAGGGATACAAGATCGTTAACGGTCTTGTAATGTGGAGCCTTCTGATTCCGGGAACGGTCAGCATTGTTGCAGTATTCCGTAATATTAACATTGTCGGTCTCAATAAAAGCTTTGTTCCGCTTTGGCTGGCATTCGGTGCCAACGCATTCTATGTGGTACTGTTCAAACAGTTTTTCGAGGATATTCCAAGAGAACTGATCGAAGCTGCGGAGCTTGACGGATGCGGTGTATGGAGAATGTTTACGACCATTATGCTCCCACTTTCCAAGCCGATCATCTCGGTTGTCGCAATCTTTGCGATTACGGCTTCATGGTCCGATTTCCTGCTTCCGTATCTCGTATTGAACGGAACGGATAAGGTAACGGTTATGGTAAAACTGTTCTCGTTCAAGGACACACCGACGGATGCTGTCAGTGTACTGAGGGCTTCATTTTTTGCAATCATTCCGCCGACAATCCTGTTTGCAATCTTTCAGAAACAGATTACGGACGGTGCTGCAACCGGTGCAGTAAAAGGCTGATAAAACGAGAGAAGGAAATAAAGAGGGAAACCAACATGGCAAAAATTGCAGACAGTTATTTTAAGATCGATCCCTGGAATATTGTTGAGGAGGGCTTTGATCCGGAGTATGGGATGACCGCAGAGTCCGTATTCTCGCTGGGCAACGAATATATGGGTGTGCGAGGATACTTTGAGGAGGGCTACAGCGGACCGACGCTTCTCGGAAGCTACTTCAATGGGGTCTATGAGCGCCGCAAAGCTGCGGCAGAGGGCTATAAAGGAATCGTGCAGGAGACCGAATTCATGGTCAACAGCATCGACTGGCTCTATCTTCGCATCTGGGCGGGAGATGAGCCGTTGGATCTGGCGAAAGATGAATTTGAAAAATACTATCGCACATTAAATTTAAAGAACGGACTTTTGCGCAGGCAGTTTATCTGGAAAACGGAAAAAGGCGAGCTTGAAATCCGGTTCGAGAGACTGATCTCCATGGTGAACAATGAGGTCGGCGCCCAGAGGCTTGTGATCACATCCAAAGGGTATACCGGATCCGTTCGTGTCTGTGCCGGACTTGATTTTAATACAACGCACGGCGCAGAGAAGATGAGTCTGTGGGAGTGCAGTGCACAGGAGATGGGATCGCAAAAAGGCCACATCAGCGGACACACAAAAAATACAGGAATGGAAGTGGACAGTTATTTTGTTCTTCAGGGAAGCATGACCGGGATTTCACAGGCGCGCGCAATCAAGGGCAACAAGTTTGTGGCAGAGGAATATGAGTTTTGCTTTGACGGTCATGGAAGCCGGACAATTGACAAGATCGTATGGAATGTGACACCGCTTGCTCCGCAGACCGGAGCCAAGGAAGTGATGGAAAATCTGGAATCTATGACATTTGATGCGTTATGCCAGTCGAATGCGAACTGGTGGGATCAGGTGTGGCAGAGATCCGATGTGACGATTCGCGGAGACGAGGAGAACCAGCAGGGCATCCGATTCTGTATCTTTCAGATGTTCCAGACCTATCACGGAGCAATTCGCGGAACAAACATCGGAGCGAAAGGACTGACCGGAGAGGCGTACAACGGAAATGCATTCTGGGATACGGAAACATACTGTCTTCCGTTCTTCCTATTCCATGATAAACAGGCCGCCAGAAATCTTTTGTATTTCCGGTACGCAACACTGAAAGAAGCACGTAAGCGGGCAAAAGCACTGGACTGTGAGGGAGCATTCTATCCGATCGCAACGATCAGCGGACGGGAATGCTGCAATCTCTGGCAGCACGCGAGCCTGCAGCTTCAGGCATCAACCGCGGTGGCATACGGTATCTGGATCTATGAAAAAGTAACAAAAGATACGTCGTTTACCGAGCAGTACGGACTTGAGATGCTGATCGAAATCTGCAGAATGCTTGCAACAAGAGGTGATTACAGTGCGGATGGCGCTTTTTACGGATTCTACGGCGTGATGGGACCGGATGAGTTTCAGATGATGGTCAACCACAATGCCTACACGAATTATATGGGACAGTTTAGTTTTCGCTACACACTGGAAGTGATCGAGCGCATGCAAAAGCAGGCGCCGGAAGCCTATGCAAAAGTGGTGGATCGCGTGCATTATTCGGACAGTGAGGGCTGCGACTGGAATCAAAAAGCAGATAAAATGTACATCCCATATGATGAGAAGCGCAGGCTCTATGAGCAGCATGACGGCTACTTTAAACTGCCGCATATCGATGTGGATGCGATACCGGTTGAGGAGTTTCCGCTGTATAACCATTGGACCTATGACCGCATTTATCGAAACGATATGATCAAGCAGCCGGATGTACTGATGTTTATGCTTTTATTTAATTCGCAGTTTACCGAGGCAGAACTGAAGAATAATTATGAGTTTTATGAGCCTCGCTGTATTCACGAGAGTTCACTATCCCCGTCCGTGCATTCCATTCTTGCCGCACAGCTGGGCAAGAAGGAGGAAGCGTTCGACTTTTTCAAGTTTGCAACGCGCATGGATCTGGATAACTACAATCGCAACAGCGGGGAGGGCTTACATACGACATCGATCGCAGCAGCATGGATGAATATTGTGTACGGTTTTGGCGGTTTGCGTGCGGATGGCGATATGCTCACACTTGCGCCGTCGATTCCGAAACAGTGGAACGGTTATCAGTTCCACATTGTCTACGAGGATGAGATTATCTGCGTGGATGTAAAGAAAGGATATGTAGGCCTGCATACGGTAGGCGGCAGAGAGATCCGTCTTGGCATCTATGGAGAAAAGGTGACGATCAACGGACTGCCGCAGACATTTGCGATTCCTGCATAAAGGAGGTATCGAATGCTGGATTGGACAATTAGAGAAGAAGGGTACGAGAATGAGAAGGCAGCAACGCTTGGCAGCCGTTATCTGATCGGCAACGGATACATAGGCATCCGCGGTACTCTCGAGGAATATGAGGCGGATAAACTCCCGGCAATCAACCTTGCGGGAATCTACGATCAGTCGAGCGGATGGCGTGAACCGATCAATCTGCCAAACGGATGTTTTTCGTATCTTCGTGTAGACGGAGAGACCTACCGGCTTCCGGAGACAGCACCGGTATCGCATGGTATGGAGCTGGATTACCGGCATGGTATATTCAAAAGACATACCACATGGCATACCGCAAGAGGAAATGTCACATTCAAAACAGAACGGTTCGCAAGTATGCAGGATGTGCACACGATCGGGATGCGTTTTCAGATCAGTGCGGATTTTCATGCGGATATTGAGCTTGTGACCGGAATCGACACGGATGTATGGGATTTGAACGGACCGCATCTGGAGAAGATTGCGATGGAGGAGCAACAGGATTACATTGCCGTGACGGCAAAGACGCATGAGGCGCGGATCTCGATCGCGGTGGCTGAGACGATACAGAATGCGTTTCCTGCTGAGGTAAAGCAGATTGTCAAGCATCACAAGATGCTGCACCGCATTTTCTTTATCACGATGCCGGGAGAGGTGTACACAACAGAAAAATGGATCAGCGTGTATACCGGTAAAGATGGCAGACATCCGAAGGATATGGTAATTGAGCAGGTGCGCCGGAAGAAAGAAAAAGGCTATCAGACGTTCAAAGAGGAACAGATCGCATGTTGGGAAAGTCTGTGGGCACATTCCGAGGTGCAGATCAAGGGAGATGCCAGGGCGATGAGCGCAGTCAATTATTCGCTGTATCATCTGCATTCCATCGCACCGCGGCACACACAGAGCCTGTCAATCCCGGCACGGGGATTGTCGGGACAGACCTACAAAGGTGCGGTATTCTGGGATACCGAGATGTTTATGCTGGATTTCTTTCTTATGACAGATCCGGATACGGCGCGTGTGTTGATGAAGTACAGGATCGACACGTTGCAGGGCGCTTTGGACAAGGCGAAGCACTACGGATATGAGGGTGCGTTCTATGCGTGGGAAAGTCAGGAAGGCGGCTTTGACGCATGCACGGATTACAATGTTACGGATGTCTTTACCGGCCGGCCGATGCGCACATATTTCAAGGATAAACAGGTGCATATCTCCGCAGCGGTCGTGTATGGAATCATGCGTTATGTGGAGTGGACAGGGGACGAGAGTCTGCTGGATGCGGATGGTATCCGAACGGTGATCGAATGTGCAAAATTCTATTACAGTCTGTTACTTCACCGGCTGACCGGAAAAGTTTACGAGATCCATGATGTGATCGGACCGGATGAGTACCATGAGCGGGTTAACAACAATGCGTATACGAATCGTATGGCAAAACAAAATATGTGTTGGAAAAAGCGATTGAAGTGATTGCTCTGGCAACAAAAGATGGCATTTTGCCTGCGGATTATGACGGTGAGATACTGACTGCAAAGTTTCAGGATGCGGCAGAAAAACTATATATTCCACAGCCGACACAGGATGAAGATCACAAAGACGTTGTGGAACAGTTTGACGGATATTTTCAGCTTGAGGATGCGACACTGGACGAAGTCCGGGGCAGACTTCTGCATGAAAAGGAGTATTGGGGCGGCGCATACGGCGTAGCTTCACAGACACAGATCATTAAACAGGCGGATGTTGTCACCATTTTAAACCTGTTTAGCCAAGATTATGGTTCCACCGTGCTCCGGGCAAATTGGGAATATTATGAACCAAGAACGGAGCACGGATCCTCCCTCAGTGCGGGCATGTATGCGATGCTTGCATGTAAGATCGGAGAGCCGGATCGGGCTTATCCTTTTTTCTTAAAATCTGCGATGGCGGATCTGAAAGAAGGCTCCAAGGAGTGGGCGGGGCTTGTTTATATCGGAGGAACACACCCTGCAGCGGCCGGTGCCGCTTATATGACCGCGGTGGAAGGCTTTGCCGGCGTATGTGTGGAGAACGGACAACTGGTATGTCATCCGCATCTGCCACAAAGCATAAAAGCAATGCATTTTCATGTGTTCTACCGTGGAACGGAATACGAAGTGAATATTAATGGAACAAATGGAACGGTTACAGCGCTCTGACACTGTCACGTTCGATCAGTTTCGTTGGAAGTGTGATCTCTTTGGTCTCGAGAGGTTTTCCGCTGAGGAGCTGCAGCATGAAGTCTACAGCGAGGCGGCCCTTGAGGTTCATGTCCTGACGGATCGTTGTCAGAGGCGGAGATACTAACTGGGCGATATTGATGTCATCGAAACCGACGATCGAGATATCGTCCGGAATACGCACTCCCTTGGATTTCAGGCCGGCCATAATGCCGGCCGCCATAATATCTGCACTTACCACAATACCGGTAATTTCAGGGTGTTTTACGATGTCATCGCAGGCAAGCTTACAGGAGGCAATATCCATTTCCTGCTGGAAGATCAGACTTTTGTCAAAAGGAATGGAGGCCTCGGCAAGCGCTGCTTTGTAACCGAGAAAACGCTCCTGCAATACACCTCCATCTTTGATATTCGGGGAGGCAAAGGCAATATGTCTGTGACCTTTTTCGATCAGGTGGCGGGTGGCGTTATAGCTTCCGGTGAAATCTTCAAGTCCGACATTACAGAACTGTGATGTGCGGACGTAGGAATCAATGAGCACGACCGGAATATGGAGACCTGCAACGGAATCAAAGAATTTGTCTTTGAAGATTCCGGTAAAAAACAGACCATCCATGTTCCACGTCTGGAGAAAGGTTACCAGTTCCTCAGCGGTCTCAACGGTGCGCAGCATGAGATAATATCCGTTTTCGCGGAGCGCCAGCTCGATCGCACCGATTGCTGCGGAATGAAACGGGTCCTCCATCACATTCGCATCGGTTCTCGTGATGACGTGGTTGACGAAACCGATCACTTTGGAAGAACTTGATACGAGTGAGCGTGCGGACATATTCGGAACGTAGCCAAGCTGCTTGATCGCGTTGTTAATGCTTTGGATCGTTTCGGCAGACACACGGTTGTTCTTACCGTGGATGACATTGGATACGGTTGTGGCACTGACACCGGTGGCCTGTGCGATATCGCGGATGGTAACCATAGAAATCTCCTTTGTAACAGCAGGTTTAACCTAAAACCTTTATTTGATTAGAGTTTATCACGAAACAAGAACAGGAGCAAGATTATATGATACGGGGAATTATTTTTGATTTGGATGGGGTGCTGGTTTCGACCGATGAAATGCACTATCAGGCGTGGAAACGCTTAGCGGATGAACTGAATATCACGGGATTTACGCGAGAGGACAACCGCAGACAGCGCGGTGTGAGCCGCATGGCTTCATTGGAAGTCGTATTGGAAAAAGCGGATCGTACCTACAGTGACGAGGAGAAGGCTGCACTTGCGGAGCGTAAGAACAATTATTATCTGGAACTTCTTGAGGATATGGATGAATCTGCAGTACTTGAGAATGTGAAGGATGTATTAAAGGAGTTAAAGGACAGGGAACTTCTTCTTGCGGTGGGATCGGCAAGTAAGAATGCGCCGGTTATTCTGGAGAAGACAGGACTTCTGCCTTATCTTGACAGGGTCAGCTGCGGGCTCGATACAACGAAGTCGAAGCCCGATCCGGAAGTGTTTCTTGTGGCTGCAAGGAAGCTGGAACTTCCGCCGGAGAAATGCCTTGTTGTGGAGGATTCGGCTGCCGGAATTCAGGCAGCTGCAGCGGGGGGAATGAAGTCGCTTGCGGTCGGACCGTTTTATCAGTCACTTCATGCGGATTTTCAGGCACCGCTGCTTTGTAAAGTAGAAGATTGGGAGAGCATTTTAGCATAAGGAGATGGAACGTGCAAAAAAGAAA
>CAVHWG010000019.1:0-10836 GCA_963639645.1 Firmicutes bacterium TM09-10
CTTTAAATACTTATGTGGATGAGCTTGGAAAGACACTCGGCGAGGCACTTCTTGCTCCGACAAGAATCTATGTCGGTGCGATGAAGTCTATCAAGAATGCGGGCGTTCGTGTGAAGGCATGCAGCCATATCACAGGTGGCGGATTCTATGAGAATATTCCGCGTATGTTACCGGAAGGAAAACATGCTGTCATCGAGAAGAACAGCTATCCGATTCCGCCGATCTTCACACTGATGGCAAAGGAAGGCAACGTTGAGGAACAGATGATGTACAATACATACAACATGGGACTCGGAATGATCGTTGCTGTTGATCCGGCTGATGAGGACAAGGCAATGGAAGCAATCAAGGCAGCTGGCGATACTCCATATGTAGTCGGTAAGATTACAGACGGAGAGAAGGGTGTTACATTATGCTAAAGATTGCAGTATGTGTATCCGGCGGAGGAACGAACCTTCAGGCAATCATCGATGGAATCGAGAATAAGACAATCACAAATGCGGAAATCAAAGTTGTAATCAGCAACAATAAGAATGCATATGCTTTGGAGCGTGCGAAGCAGCACGGCATCGAAGCTGTCTGCATCAGTCCGAAGGATTATGAGAGCAGAGAGGCATTCAATGCGGATTTCCTTGCCAAACTGGATTCCTACGGCGTGGATCTTGTCGTGCTGGCAGGATTCCTTGTTGTGATCCCACCGGAGATGATCGTAAAATACCGTAACCGTATCATCAACATTCATCCGTCACTGATTCCGTCATTCTGCGGAACCGGTTATTATGGACTCAAGGTGCACGAGGGCGCACTCGCACGAGGCGTCAAGGTGACCGGTGCAACGGTGCATTTTGTGGATGAGGGAACCGATACAGGTCCGATCATCCTGCAGAAAGCGGTAGCGGTCGAAGAGGGCGATACCCCGGAGATTTTACAGAGAAGAGTTATGGAGCAGGCAGAGTGGATCATTATGCCACAGGCGATCGATCTGATCGCGAACGGCAAAGTGTCTGTGACCGATCATAAAGTGACAATTAGTAAAGGAGAAGACAGATCATGAAGGTTCTTGTAGTAGGTAGCGGCGGACGTGAACATGCAATTGTAACGAGTGTATCAAAAAGCCCGAAAGTGGACAAAATCTATTGTGCACCGGGTAATGCCGGTATTGCGGCTTTGGCAGAGTGTGTGCCGATCGCGGCAATGGAGTTTGACAAGCTGGTTGCATTTGCCAAGGAAAAAGAGATTGATTTTACCATCGTGGGAATGGACGATCCGCTCGTAGGCGGTATTGTCGATGTGTTCGAGGCAGAGGGACTGAAAGTATTCGGACCGCGCAAGAACGCAGCGATTCTTGAGGGATCCAAGGCTTTTTCCAAGGATCTGATGAAGAAATATAACATTCCGACCGCAGCATATGAGAATTTTATCGATCCGAAGGAAGCGCTTGATTACCTTGAGACCGCAAAGATGCCGATCGTTTTGAAGGCAGACGGTCTTGCTTTAGGCAAAGGCGTGCTCATCTGCAATACACTTGAGGAAGCCCAAGAAGGTGTCCGCACGATCATGGAGGACAAGAAGTTCGGTTCTGCAGGCAACACCATGGTTATCGAGGAGTTCATGACCGGACGCGAGGTATCCGTTCTCTCCTTCGTGGACGGCAAGACGATCAAGATCATGTCTTCCGCACAGGATCATAAGCGTGCCAAGGACGGCGATCAGGGACTCAATACTGGTGGTATGGGTAACTTCTCACCAAGTCCGTTCTATACAAAGGAAGTCGATGATTTCTGCAAAAAGTACATCTATCAGGCAACTGTTGATGCAATGGCAGCAGAGGGCAGACCGTTTACCGGAGTTATCTTCTTTGGTCTGATGCTGACCGAGGACGGCCCGAAGGTGCTTGAGTACAATGCAAGATTCGGTGATCCGGAGGCACAGGTGGTTCTTCCTCGTATGAAGAATGATATCATTGATGTGATGGAAGCATGTGTGGACGGCAAGCTGGATACGATCGATCTGCAGTTTGAGGACAATGCGGCAGTCTGTGTTGTTCTGGCATCTGACGGATATCCGGTTGCTTATGAGAAGGGATTCCCGATCAGTGGATTCGAGAATTTCGAGGGTAAGGATGATTATTACTGCTTCCATGCAGGTACCGCTTTTGACAAGGATGGACGTATCGTTACGAACGGAGGACGTGTTCTTGGAATTACCGCGACCGGCAAGGACTTAAAGGAAGCCAGAGCCAAGGCATACGAGGCAACCGAGTGGATCACATTTGAAAATAAATATATGAGACATGATATCGGAAAGGCTATTGACGAGGCATGAAAAAAGGCATAATTTTTGATATGGACGGTACATTGTGGGATTCTGCGGCAAAGGTGGCGGAATCCTGGAATGAGGCGATGCGACAAACCGGATACAAGAGAGAACCATTGACGGAGGCGGATATTAAGTCCGTCATGGGAATGACCATGGTGGAACTTGTTGATGTTCTCTATCCGGGGATTGATCAGACCAAATTGAAAAATTTTCTTGATTTGTCATTCAAATTGGAAAATGACTACTTGCGCGAACAGGGTGGTATGTTATATTCTAATATAAGAGAGACAATGGAACGTCTGAAGAAGAAGTACCATTTGTATATCGTCAGCAATTGCCAGACCGGATATATTGAGGCATTTTTGGATCATTACCAGTTTCATGATCTGATCGAGGATTTCGCATGTTACGGGGATAATGATCAGCCGAAAGGTGTCAATATCAAGCTCCTGTGTGAGCGCAACGGACTGGATGATGCTGTCTATGTTGGTGACATACAGGGCGATTATGATGAGAGTATGAAAGCCGGTGTCCGGTTTATTCATGCTGCTTATGGATTTGGAACGATCCGGCAGGAGGTTCCCGCAATTCATAAGTTCGAAGAACTTGTCGAAGTTGCAGACAAAGTATTCGAGGGTTAAGAGAAAATTATGGGGAAGCAAAAACAAAAGAGTAAGACGCCTAAGCAGATGAACGATCAGTGTTATCTGCTTAGTGTTGTTGCGGAAAACAATCGGGAGCGCATCTTTGATTATGATGTGAAAGCGGATACGGTTAAAATGTATCGTATTATCGACGGACAGTTTGAAACACTGCACGAAGTGCCGGACTATCTGAAGGGGGAAGGAATCGGCAGATATTTCATTGAGCCGGAAGACGTGGAGAATTATCGGAGCGCGTTGGATCGTTGTCTTGAGGCACCATGTAATCAGGTCATCGAGGTGCATTATCACGATAAGGGAGAAGTCCCGGAGTGGTATAGGGTTTATCTGAGCAGCATGACTGACCGTGAGGGCAATGTGGATCGCGTGGTCGGTCGGCTGATGTCGGTGCAGAAGGATAAGATGGCGACCGAGATGATTCGTCGCAGAGCGGAGATCGATGCTTTGACGAATGTGTATAATCATAAAGCGTTTGAGGAGAATTGCGAGAAAGAACTTGCCAAAGGCAAGGAGAATGCAATCTTTCTTATGATGGATGTCGATGATTTCAAGATGATCAACGATACACAGGGACATAATGTCGGAGATCTGGTGCTCAGTCAGACAGGAGCGATTCTTAATGAGGCCGTCAGCGGACATGGATTTGCAGGAAGACTCGGCGGTGACGAGTTTGCGGCGTTTGTGTGGAATCTCGGAAGTATCGAGGAGATGCATGCGTTTGTTTCCAATCTGCGCGATAATTTAAAGACGATTATTTTTGATATGGAATACTCTGCTTCCATCGGTGTCGGTGTGTTGGATTCGAGCCGCCCGCTGCCCTTCCGCGATCTGTATTTCGAGGCGGATCAGGCGGTGTATGCGGCAAAGCATCAGGGCAAGAATCAGATCGTGTTTTATGAGGAGATTGACGAGAATGCGGCAAGCGAGACAACGGAAGTGATCGAGGATCCGGCCGAGATGGCGCAGGATGCGGATGAGAGAGCGATTCTGACACAGCTGAAAGAGTGTCTGGACTATTTTGATATTGAGACATTTGAGGAAGCAATGATGCATGTGAGACAGGCTCTCTGCGTCTTTTATGATGCGGATGTGGTTACGATGGTTGAGCACATGGATGAGGAAACATGCGTGGTGACCGAGTATCACAAGGAGAGTGCGGATATGATGGCGAAGCTGATCGCGAGTGAAGTGGAGCAGAATCATGCCAGCACTTTTGCGGAGCTTCTCGGCGAGAAGGAAGATATCTTCGTACATAACCTTAAGAGTATCAAGGAATCGAACCCGAAGCTTTATACGCATTTTGCCGACAAGAGAATCTGGTCGGTCATGCTGGCGCGCCTTTTTGATGGAAAGAAATTACTGGGCATGCTCCAGGTGATCAATCCACGCAAGCATATTGAGGATTCGGCGCTTATTCATATGCTCGGAGAATATTTAAGCGTTCGCATTCTGTTGCACAGAGAGGTGGAAGAACGCGAGCAGTAATTGAATGTTGGAAATTTGCAGCCCCCTCTTAATGGAAGAACTCCACGATATACACCGCGATACACGATGCAATCGCCACGACCGTAAGACTTTTGCCGCGAAGCGCAAAAAAGACCGCTACGACCAGTCCTGCGGCGGCGCTCAGCCACCAGTTTGTTGCGTAGAAGATCGCCGGGATCGTCATCGCAGTCAGCACCGCATATGGAATGTAGGCGAGGAAGGAGCGCACGAAACGGTTGTTGATCTTCTCTTTTAAGGCGATAAACGGAATGACACGGATCAGGTAAGTTGATCCAGCCAATACCAGTAAGTATGTAAAAAATTGTGTATTTGACATCTTAAGTACCTCCGGATTTACGAGTCTGCTTCTTCGTCAGGTGCAGGGAATAGGATCGCTGCAACAACGGCGGATACCACGGCGACAACCGTGATGGTGATACCGCTTGAAATCTTTGAAAGAAGCGGAACGTAGTAGAACAGACAGCTTAATGCGATTGCAAGGATGACGACGAAGATGACCGGTTTGGATTTCTTCATCTCCGGTACGACAATCGCAGTGAACATTCCGTAGATCGCAAGGCTTAACGCGCTCATAACGCGATCTGGCAAGACACTTCCGAGGATCGCACCGAGCAGTGTACCGAGCGCCCATCCGATATAAGGAAGCGTAGTCAGTCCTGCAAAAAAGCTACGTGTAACAGATTCCTCCTGGCTTGCCACGGCAAAGATCTCATCGGTCATCATAAAGCCGAGGATCCAACGGTAGATGCCGCTGAATTTGGAATCCGCTTTCTGTCCGATCGAGATGGACATGAACGAGTAGCGGATATTGATCGTAATCTGCGAGATCAGCATCTGGAGATATTGTCCCGGATGCATCATTGTTCCGATGCCGGCAAACTGTCCAGCGGAAGTGACGGTCGTCATGGAAATCAGGACCGCCTGCCACCAGGTGAGTCCGTATGACACCGCCATAATACCAAAAGTAAAAGAAACTGACAGATAACCCAAAGCGATCGGGATTCCGGCTGCCAGTCCGCGTTTATAATTTTTCATTTGTATTCTCCGTGTATTCGTTTTTCATGCATGTTTCAGTATAACACATATTTCGCAAAAAGCCTTGATGAAATTTGGCTTTGCTTTTTCTGCTCGACATAAAAAAACATCAAATGCAAAGTACTTAAGTAGGGATACTGTCCGCCACGCAAAGAGCACCCCAGCCGACACGCGGGTCGGGATATTCTGTGATAAAAGGCAGGCGTTTTGCACCGCGGATCAGGTAGGCTTTCATCTTCTGGCCATAGAGAAATGCATCGTTGCCGCGCACAATGCCCCATTCCATCAGAAGACAGCAGCTTCCCGAGACAAAAGGCGTTGCCATGGAAGTGCCGCTGCGGCTTTCGTATCCGCCACCGGTGGCTGTGCTCAAGATGTCCACGCCCGGAGCGACAAGATCTGGTTTGACCTGATTCATATTCCAGGTGAAGCCTCTCCCGGAAAAAGGCGCATAGGTGTTGCGCTGGCTGTCATATGCGCCGACCGTGATCACGCGTGCGGCGGTCGATGGAATTGTCAGGGTGATCTCCGGTGTCGGGGTCAGAAAGCGGGTGTCGAGTCCGCGTGCGGCGGAGGACGGCATCCACAGGTCGTAGATGCCATCCCTTATGTCCTCCGCAATCAGTGTCAGTGTCCAGATACCGGAAGTCAGGTAGGTTTCCGTCGGGAGAAAATCAAGATAGATCTCTTGATAAATACTGTAAGGGGAGGGTTCTCCGGTGGAGACAAAAAGGGTAGTTTTTTCTGTGACAAAACTTCGATTTCCCGGAACGGAAGGAACAACGATCCTGTAGGGGCGTCCGGGAGAGCGGATCTCCAGCCGCATCGTATCCCAGTAATTCTTCCAGATCTGAATGGAAAGTGTGCGCTCATAATCGGCGATCGTAAATTCAATCTCATGTGTTTCGCCGGAGCGCAGATACCCGCCGGTGTGCCCGGCGCTGCTCCCTTCATTCCCGCTCCCGACAACGAGACTGATACGGGAAAGCTCGGCCACGGAATCGAGGTATGTCTCTAATAAAGAAGTGCCACTGTGCGAGCCGTAGGTGTTGCCGAAACTGAGATTGACAACGAGCGGAATCTGTCGCTCATTGGCGTAACGCGTGGCGTAATCGACGGCCTGCATCAGCAGCGTGGTGGACGGAAATCCGAGCGGATCGGATGTGCCGAGTTTTATGATCAGAAGTTTCGTATCGTAAGCAACACCGCGGTTGATACCGCCCGAAGCGCGCCCGCTGCCCGCTGCGATTCCGGTTACGTGCGTGCCGTGTCCGCTCGCATCGATACTCGGACAGATCTGCGTGCGCGCGGCATTATCCGGGGCAGACAGAGCCTTGTTTATCTGTTCTTCGGTAAAAAGTGTGCCGAGTCTGTACCCGGGAGGGGAGAAAAAGCTCCGGGAAGGATCGGGCGCGATCGTCTGGTCCCACAACGCAACGATTCTTGTCGTGCCATCCGCGTTGCGAAAGTCCGGGTGCGTGTAATCGATGCCCGAGTCGATGACACAGAGGAGTGTGCCGTTTCCGGTCAGATTCTGCGCGGATTGCTGGACGGTCGGCAAAGCCGGTGTCAGAACAGAGCGTGAATCAGATGATGATTGCAGGGGTGTAATGCACGAGGCGCGTTTTGCTGCAAGCACCTCGTAGTAGAGCCGATGGGGGCGCTCGATGTAGATCACCTGAGGAAAGGCAGCAAGTGCATCGATCGCATCCGCCGGAAGGCGCACGATCGCATAGTTGGAGAGCAGGAAGGTAAAGGTAAGGTTCGGGAAAGCGGCTTGCAATGAGGATGCATTTCCTGAGTAAAATAAAATAACTTGGGTATAAAACGAAGAAATATCCATGTTTTCTTGTATTTTGGTAGATACATCTATAGCTTTTTATTGAAAATTTATGTACAATAACAGTGATTTATGCGAACGAGTAAAGAAATAAAAAGGAGAGAATATGTACGCTGACGAAAATGTAATTAAAATCAAACACCGTGTATTGCGCGAGGTTGCGAAACTTGCGTTTGAGGGGAACCTTGATTCAGAGAGAGACCATATTGCGGTTCGTCTGATTCCGGGACCTACACCACAGTTCCGTTGCTGTATTTACAAGGAGAGAGAAATTATCCGTCAACGTGTCCGTCTTGCAGAGGGGAAGGCTCCGGGACCGGAAGATAATGGTAATGTGATTCAGGTAATCAGTGCCGCTTGTGAGGATTGCCCGATTTCAAGTTATACAGTAACCGAGAATTGCCAGAACTGTATGGGTAAGGCCTGTATCAATGCCTGCAAGTTCGGCGCGATCGAGGCGGGACGCCACCGTTCTCACATCGACCCGCAGAAGTGTAAGGAGTGCGGAAGATGTGCTGCGGCTTGTCCTTACAATGCAATCGCTCATTTGAAGAGACCATGTAAGTTTGCATGTCCGGTCAATGCGATTACATACAATGAGTACGGAATTTCCGTAATCGATGATTCCAAGTGTATCCGTTGCGGTAAGTGTATCCACAGTTGTCCGTTCGGAGCAATCGGTTCCAAGACATACATCGTTGATGTCATCAACGCATTAAAGTCGGACAAGAAAGTTTACATTATGGCTGCACCTGCAACCGAGGGACAGTTCGGACCGAACATCACAATGAACAGCTGGAAGAAAGCGATGCAGGAAGTCGGATTCAACGGATTTATCGAGGTTGGTCTTGGCGGAGATATGACCGCTGCTTCCGAGGCTGCAGAGTGGGTTGAGGCTTACAAGGCCGGCGAGAAGAAAGTAACTTCATGCTGTCCTGGATTTGTCAATATGGTACGTCTCCACTTCCCGGATATGGCGGACAAGATTTCCACAACCGTATCCCCGATGTGTGCGGTATCCCGTATGATCAAGGCCAAGGAGCCGGATGCAATCACAGTATTCGTAGGACCATGTGTAGCGAAGAAGTCTGAGGTTGTTGATCAGAAGATCGAGGGTAATGCAGATTACGTTTTAACATACAGTGAGATCCGTGCGATCATGAGCGCAAAGAATGTTGAACTTATGCCGGATGATACTTCTTATCAGGAGTCCTCAATCTACGGTAAGCGTTTCGGTAACTCCGGCGGAGTTACGGCAGCCGTTGTTGAGAGTATGAAGGAGATGGAAGAAGACATTGAGCCTAAGGTATGTAAGGCAAACGGTGCAGCAGAGTGCCGCAAGTTCTTAATGCTGATGAAGGCAGGAAAGCTTCCGGATGACTTTATCGAAGGTATGGCTTGTGAGGGCGGCTGTGTCGGCGGACCAAGCTCATTCAATGATATGCTGACAACGAAGAAATTCCGTGATGAACTTCTTGATAAGGCAGACGACAGAAAGATTTTAGACAATCTCAAGAATTATCATATGGAAACATTCTCTATGCACAGAGACTAATCGGATCGGTAATGCAAACAGAGAGAATGAAAGGTTTGTATAGAGTACATTGACAATGGAACCGCTCAGTTTTTTGCTGAGCGGTTTTGTGTTACACGTTACTACGTTAACGAGCTATGCTGATGTTCAGGAAAAGGGGATTTTGAATGAAAGATTACAAAGTAATTGAGGTAAAACGCAGTATTTTTGAAGATAACGATGCGGATGCAGACAAGCTACGCGCGGAGTTAAAGCAGGAGGGAACGTTTCTTCTGAATCTGATGTCTTCGCCGGGAGCCGGTAAGACAACAACATTAAAAAGAACAATCGCGATGCTTAAGGATGAGATGAAGATCGGTGTCATGGAGGCGGATATTGATTCCGAGGTGGACGCACAGGCGATCACGGAGACCGGCGTGCGCGCAATCCAGATCCATACCGGCGGTATGTGTCATCTGGATGCGGATATGACGCGTCAGGGAATCCATGAGTTCGGAACCGAGGATCTGGATTTTGTTGTACTGGAGAATGTCGGCAATCTCGTGTGCCCGGCAGAGTTTGACACGGGAAGCACGAAAAATGCGATGATCCTTTCGGTACCGGAGGGCGACGACAAGCCGCTGAAATATCCGCTGATGTTTACGATCAGCGATGTGGTGCTGATCAACAAATGCGATACGTTATCCGTGTTTGACGATTTCGATACGGAAGCCGTAAAGGAACGCATTTTGAGGCTGAATCCGAATGCGAAAGTCATCTTTGTTTCCGCAAAGACAGGAGAGGGATTTGATGAGTGGGCTGACTGGATTCGTCAGGAAGTCCATGATTATAAGAATAATTAATGAGGGGGAATTTTTATGAGTGATCCATTACCAAAGTTTACCAACCCGAACCCTGACGCGCCGTTCAGGGAGCCAGTTGCGCGTCTTGCAAAAGTGATTACGGACCGTATTCCGGTCGTGCTCGGCAAGGAGAAAATTACGAAAGATTCACCGGAGTATATTGGTCTTGCGCCGATCTGTACCAATGAGCAGGCAGAGATTGCCATCAAAATGAAAAAGCGTGTGCCGCGCACCATGGACGACATGGTGAAGTTGACCGGCATGGATCGCGATGAGCTGGAGAAGCAGCTTGCGGAGATGTCCAACAATGGTCTGATCGAGTACAACTGGGAGAATCCGCAGCATGAGAAGCAGTGGGTACTTCCGATGTTCGTTCCGGGAAGTGCCGAGTTTACGAACATGAACAAGCAGGTGCTCGAGGATCATCCGGAGATGGGACGCTTTTTTGAGCGTATGAGTCGTATTCCACTTGAAAAAGTGACACCGATGGTGCCACCGGGAGGCGCCGGAATCGGAATGCATGTCATCCCGGTTGAGAAAGCCATCGAGATGGAGAATAAGTCGGTTTCCGTGGAGCATATTTCACACTGGCTTGATAAATATGAAGGAAAATATGCAGCAAGTCCATGTTCGTGCAGGCAGTCTCGCAAAACTTACGAAGAGGGATGCGGAGATGATCCGGAAGGCTGGTGTATTGCGGTCGGTGATATGGCAGATTACGTTGTTGAAACCAACAAGGGCGGACGTTATATCACAAAGGAAGAGGCCCTCGCGATCTTAAAGAAGGCGGAGGAGAACGGCTTTGTTCACCAGATTACCAACATTGACGGTGAGGACAAGATTTTTGCAATCTGTAACTGTAATGTCAATGTATGTTATGCGCTTCGTACTTCCCAGCTTTTCAACACACCGAATATGTCGAGATCTGCTTATGTCGCACGCGTGACGACCGAGAACTGTGTGGCATGTGGACGGTGCGTGGAGTATTGCCCGGCAGGTGCGGTCAAACTTGGTCAGAAGCTTTGCAAGAAGGACGGTTCTGCCGTATCTTATCCGAAGATGCCGCTGCCGTCGGAAGTGAAGTGGGGACCGCATATG
>CAVHWG010000020.1:0-4615 GCA_963639645.1 Firmicutes bacterium TM09-10
GTTCATCTCCTTGCGGATGATGTTCTCAATCTTGGCTGTAATTCTTTTCAGTGTCGGAAACTCGGAGTAGATTCCGTTTCCGACATATTTCATATAACCGCCGCGGACCATCAGTGCGTGGCTGTCGATCACGCAGTCTGCCGGCGTCTCCTTAAATCTCTGTCCAACTAACTTTGATACCTTCATTGTTCATTTCCTTTCCTTTTTTCTTGTACCTTAAGGCTTAAAAAAGCCCCAGGCACTGTCTTATTTACAATGCCCAGGGCGAATAAAAATCCGTGTTACCACCTGGCTTCAGGCATACGCCTGCACTCATCTGTGAGCATCCACTCACACTGTCTTCGATAACGGTGACCTCCGGCAGGACTTCGTCAGACAAAAATCTGTTTTCCTCCTGCAGCTCCCAGACTGGTTCCCGATTCCTACACAAAAGTCTCGCACCGACCGACTTCTCTCTGTATGCTTAAAATCCGTACTGCTTCTGTTCAAAGCTTTTCTAAAAAATACCATAAATTTCTACAAAAATCAAGAACCATCTTAGAACCCGGACAGTTTTTTCTTCTGCTGATGTCCAGCGATCGCAATATACAATGACTGCGGAATAATTCTTCCCATGGTTGTTGCCGCTTTCAGTGTAAACGTCGGAACGATTACCACTTTGCGGTGCTTCATTTGCCGTATCGCATAATCCGCACAATATTCCGGCGTAATTCCCGGAAGTGCAAACTCAACATTCGCAACAGAATTAAATTCCGTATCCACCGGTCCCGGGCATAACGTCCCGACATAAACAGGGCTTCCTTCTTCCTTTAATTCCCTTGCCACAGCGCGTGTCATACTTGCAACATACGCCTTTGTCGCATAATACGTTGCCATATACGGTCCCGCAGGAATCAGTCCCGCAGAGGATGCAACGTTAAGAAGATATCCGCCACCCTGCCGCTTCATCTTGCGAATCACCAGCTTTGTCAGAATATGCACCGCACGCACATTGACATCGATCATATCCAGATCCTTGTCAAGCGAAGTCTCCGTAAATCTTCCGCAATCACCGAATCCGGCATTGTTGATAAACACACAGATCTTCTTATCGCCCAAAGCGGACATCAGACGTAAGCATTCTTCTTTTCGCGAAAGATCCGCCGTCTCGATAACAACATGTGTTCCGTTTGCCTTAAGCTCCTGCGCCAGTTTTGTAAGCCGTTCTCTTCTTCTGGCGACCAATACGAGCGCATATCCTTCCTGCGCAAGTCTCCTTGCAAAACATGCACCGATACCGGAACTCGCTCCGGTCACTACCGCATAACTTCTCTTCATGCCAATTCCTTCTTTCCTGATCCTTTAATTCCTGATCCTTTAATCCCTGATCTGCTTATTTTCCACCGCAGAATCGCGCGGTGTCACATCGATATTGATATTCTCGGAATGTTCCTTTAACTTCTCTAAGATCGTCAGCCAAAGCATATGGATCTCGTAAACCAGCATCTGATCCAGTTCAACCGCATAGGCAGCCAACAGATCCACATCGAAATAACGATTGCCAAGCGGCGGTACAAATGCAAGATTATAGGACTTCTTCTTATCTTCACATGAAGCAATCTGCTCATATGTGATCAACAGAAACTCCTCCCCCTTGTAAGTGCAATGATACGATACGAAACATTCATCCAGCACCCATGGCTTTTCCTCAATCTGTTCCACCGGTTTCTCCGATGGATCATTGTATTCCGTTGTCTGGAACTCAATATCCCATTTTAAATTATTTTCTTTTGTCTCTTTTACCAATTCCGGCAGTTTTCGAAGCAGTTCTGCGCTTTTTTTCATGATAAAACCTCTTTTCTTATTTAAACTCAGTCCCTCTTAATCGATCATCGAATTGCTGGTTGATACCTCTTCAATGTTGATTCTGACCTTGATCTTCTTATATTTCGGATTGCGATCATACAATTTGGATATGATCCGGTTTGCAACAAGCATCGACAGATCCTTTGTACAGGACGGCAGCAGAATAATGAACTGCGTCTCACTGTATTTGGCAGCGACATCCCCGACACGAAGACATTCACAGATCACCTCTTCGAGTCCTTTCATTGCCTGACGGACACGGAACTGCACCACTTCCATCGATTCATTCTCCGGTGCCTCAAGTGTCAGGAGAAGCAGATTCTCCGGAGTCTTGGAACGCACACTTTTGCGCGCTTCCAGATGATAGATTTCCTTGAAGATCGGATAACCGCATAAAAACACACCACTCGGATCCTTTTCCTGAATATCTTTCTTGACCTCTCCGATATCATAACTGGAATCACCTTTGCTGATCTGGTTTAATTCCTCGTAGACCTTGTTAAGTATCGTCGTCTTGCGCACCCCAAGTTCCGTCTCCATGATCTTACGTGCCTTGTCATAAGAATCCAGAGCAAGCTGCATCTTGCCACAGTGCATTCTGGCTTCGATCTGGTAACAGTAGAGCTGCTCATCCGCGTTCTCAAAGTTGAGTGCCTCGGCACAGATATGCTCCACTTCCTCGTAGCGGGAATCATTCAGATACAGCTTCGCCAAAGCCTTAACCCCGGACAGATACAGCGAGTGATAATAAATAGAAAGAGACTGTATCCAATGAAGATCCATCAGTTTATTCATAAAATCTCCCTGATAAAGTCCCAGAGCCTGCTCATATTTGATAACAGCTTTCTCCTCAATATTCTCCTGCTTGGCAGACTTGATCAGCTGCTCAAACTCTTCCGTGTCAAGAACGACTTCTACCTTCGGATTCCACTGGTACGATCCCCGGTTTGTCAGGATAAATTCCTCATCTCCAAAATGCTTCGCAAGATTTTTGCGCAATCGATACATCAGATTCTTAAGCGCACCGGAAGGATTGTCAATCTCCTCATCGCCGGGCCAGATCGCGCTCGCAATATTCTCCGTTGTCAGCGTCTTGTCACGATATACCAGCATATACATTAACAATCTCGACAACATTGTCGATCGTATATTTTCATCTCCAACCACCGTCTCCCCATCGGTAATCTGAAATTTGCCAAGTGTATTCACTGTTAACATGGGTTGTTCTCCTTCCTCAATACATCTGTTTTTTATTATAGCATTTGCCCCCTCAAAAATCCATGAAAAAAGCATACTGCGCAAGAACAGACAAAAAAAAGCGATACCGCACATCACGATACCGCTTTACTTCTTTTATGACTGTTTATTTCTTACGATTCTTAGCGATCACTGCACTTCCTACCAACGCCATACCGCCGAGCAGCATCACGCCGAATACACCGTATTTGTATCCGTCCTCGGTCTGTGTCTCATCTTCTTCCACAACAAGTTCCGTGGAATCCACACTGTAGGAAAATTGTGTATTTTCCGTATATACAGAATCGGCTTCGTGATCATAGGCACGAAAGGCGATTGGAATATCCTCAAGCATCTTCATATAAGCGTCTTCCGAAACAGAATGCCCTCCGCGTTTATCCATCTTAAACGTCAAAAACAGATACGTATCACAATCTGCATCCAAAGTCGCCACATACACAAAATTGTTCAGTTTCTCACTGTGATGTGACCGACTTTGCACAGAATCCTGCTTCTGATCCGAACTGAGATACAAAAGTGATTGTGCTGTCGGCATGCTCTTGCCGACCTGAAGCCTGAACTGATACATTCCGTTGGAAGTCAGATTCTGAATCTGCAGCGCATTGATGGTCGCTTTCGTAATATAGAAATTGACGCGATGTTTACTGTTATTGTGGAGGCGGATCGTCTGCGTGCGCATATCTCCCTGTGCCATCCCTGCAAACTGGGTTAATGCAAGATGATTGACTTTCGTCTCCTCATCGCTGTCCTTATAATATTCAAACTGTTCCTGTTCCGTTAGACAAACTACCGGTATCTGTGCTGCATAGGCCACAGATGAAGTTCCTATACCCAACCCAAGCACCAAGCCAAGAACCAATAGTCGTTTCTTCATGTGTTACTTACTCCCTGTGCCTTACCGGATTATTGTAGTCCAAAAAAGTCACACGAAAGTCACACAAAAAGAAAAAAGGTAGTCAACCGACTACCCTCTTATATAGATATTTGACAAATTATCCATGATTGCTCCGGCAACATCCGGCTTATTCATCGAGTAAATATGGATGTGATTGACGCCGTTGGCAATCAGATCAATGATCTGCTCTGTTGCATAAGCGATACCCGCCTGCTTCATTGCCTCCGGATCCTCTCCGAATCGATCGACAATGCTTAAGAACTTGGCAGGAACAAGGTTTCCGGTAAGGGAGATCGTCCGCTTCACCTGAGCCGCATTCGTTACCGGCATGATACCCGGAACGACCGGAACATCAATGCCTTTCTGCAAAGCCTTGTACATAAAACGATAATAAATATTGTTGTCAAAGAACATCTGTGTTGTCAGATACTCACATCCTGCCTCTACCTTTTCCTTTAAATGATTCAGGTCCTCATCCATAGTAGCTGCTTCCGGATGTCCTTCCGGATAGCAGGCACCGCCGATACAAAAATCTCCGGCAGCCTTGATCTCCTGAATGAGATCAATCGCATGATGATACTGATCCGGGAGCGGGAAATCCGCATTTTCCGGGATATC
>CAVHWG010000021.1:0-11207 GCA_963639645.1 Firmicutes bacterium TM09-10
GTGCTAAACTAAAGCTACTAGATATGGTATTTTTCTAGAATAAAAGCTCAAAATAGAGGAGGCACAAAATGGAACAGGCACAGATTAGCAAAGTTCGGGCATCCGTTCATCAGCAATGCGGCAACCGGGTTAAGATTCAGCTGGATCGCGGTCGCAACAAAGTTGACATCCAGGAAGGCGTCATTCAGAAGGCATATCCAAGCGTATTTACCGTACTGGTTGACGATGAGCGCGAGGAAAATCCTCCTCAGTTATTGTCGTTTAGCTACACGGACATTATTACAAAGGATATCCGCATGAAATTGTGCTAATGGAAATCATTTGACGCTTTTTCAAGCATATTATTCCCTCTCTTTGAATAAGTATTTTTATACGAAGTTTGAAGAGAGGGAATTTTTATGGAGTTAAGGACGCAGTTATTAAAACAGAATACCGTCAAAAGCAAGGCCTTTACCCAGGTGACGATCGATGACGACTGCATCGTCAGAGACAGTAAGCCTGATATTATTAAAATCATTCACACGAAGGGAACGGTTGCTTTTGAGGAGACGAAGGTGAGCAACCAGACGGTCTGGATCACCGGAAAACTGACATTTACCGTGCTCTACCGGAGTGATGCGGGTGGAAACAAGCTGGAAACGTTGACCGATTCCGTGAATTTCGGGGAGAAGATCTTCATGGAGGAGGTTGAGGAACTCGATGCGGTCAAACTCAGCGGAAAACTCGAGGATCTGAGCATTAACGCGATCAATTCGAGAAAGCTTGCGGTGCGCGCGGTCATCGGCATTCAGGCGGTATCGGAGCAGCCGGAGGAACAGGAACTGATCCGTGAGGTGGGTGCAGATGAGAATGTGCAGCAGAAATGCCACACACAGCCGATGCTTTTGCTCGTGACATCGAAAAGGGACATCCTGCGCATGCACCATGAGCCGGCTTTGCCGGGGGCAAGTCCGAATATCGGCAAGATCATTTACTATCATGTGGATGTGCGCAATAAGGAAGTGACGCTCGGCAGCAATCGCGTGCAGGTGCATGCGGAGGCGTATGTGAATGTGCTCTACAACAGTGTGGAGGGGCAGCTGGAGTGGTTCGAGACGATGGTTCCTGTGGCGGAATCCATGGATTGTGAGACGGACGCCACGCAGCCGTTGTACTGGATTACCGTGACACCGATGGAGACGACGCTGGAAGCGGCGGAGGATTACGATGGGGAGATGCGCACATTCCGGATGGATGTGGTTTTCGATGTGGACATCAAGGTATGGAAAGAGGAAGAGGTTATGATACTTTCCGATGTCTACTCGCTAAAGGAGACACTTGTGCCGCATACGATGCCACTGAAAAGCCTCAGCCTGATGATGAAGAACGAGGCAAAGCAGCGCCTCTCGCAGCAGATGAAGCTCGCGGACGGTCAGGAGAAGATCCTGCAGCTTTGTTCCTATGAGGGGGATGTGGACTTAGACCGCGTGGATATCGTGGAGAACGGTCTGCGTGCGGAAGGAGTGCTTACGGTACATATTCTCTATGCCACCGCAGATGACGGGTTCCCGGTCGGACACAGCTTTGAGCAGATCCCATTCACACAGATCATTGATGTGCCGGAGCTTTCCGCCAATGCCGAAAACTGCACCTATGAGATCGATCCGGGGATTGATCAGCTGCAGGTGAATCTACTCGATAATGAGCGCTATGAGATCAAAGCGTCTGTTTCACTGACGGCGCTGGTTTTCCGCGAGGCGTATGTGGATCATATCGTGTCGATCGATACGGAGCCGTTTGATGCGGCGCAGGTGCAGGCACAGCCTGGAATTACCGGATATATCGTGCAGCCACAGGATACGCTTTGGGATATTGCAAGGCGCTATCACACGACGGAGCAGATGATCGTCAGCACGAACGCTTTAAAGACACCGGTTGTGATGGCGGGAGAAAAATTGATGATTGTCAAAAGTGTGGGCTGACATTTTCCATTATTGCGATCGTGATCGGAGCATTGATATTTGTCGGATCAGTTAAATGAAGTATGGATCATGAATTACGATACATTGTCGGATGATTGATGGTAATTCGCAATAAGCGACCCGAGCGTCCTGGCTCGGGTCTTTTTGATTCATAGGAATGCTTAAAATTCTATAAATACTAATAAAAACCAGTGGAAAAAAGTTGGAATTTGTGACACAATAAAGGAGTACATTGGGATAAGAAGGAGGAGCAATATGCGTTTATCGATACATAGAACCAGAAAGTCAAAGAAAATGCACAGTCGCGTGTGTTCATCGATCGTGATTGTGTCGCTTGCTGTATCGCTTGCGGCGGGGGCGGCATACGTTTCCCCGACTTACACGTATGCGACGACTGCGAAGCAGAAGCGTGATGAGGCAAAGAAGAATTTAGAGAAGACGAAGGAACAGATTTCCGATATTAAGGATGATCAGGCGGCAAATGCTGCGGAGCTTAAGGAGACATCCAACAAGCTGAATCAGCTGCTCGCGGAGCAGAAGCAGCTTGCCAAAGATATTGAGAACAAGCAGGTGGAAGTCGAGGAGACGGACAAGGAACTGGAGAAGGCACAGAAAGCGGAAGCCAAGCAGTATAAGGCGATGAAGCTGCGCATCCAGTACATGTATGAGAACAGTACGGACAATTCGCTTTGGACGGCGATCTTTGAATCGGATGGGCTCGCCGATATGCTCAACCGTATCGAGTATGTCAGCGATCTCTACCAGTCGGATCGTGATCTGATGGACAACTATCAGGCAGCTGTGCAGCAGGTGACGGATAAGACGGAACAGCTGGCGGAAGATATGAACAATCTGCTTGCATTACAGGATCAGTACGACGCGAAGCAGAGTGAATTACAGGCCGCGGTCAATAAGTTGGAGAAACAGAAAGAAACCTACAAGCAGCAGTTGGCAGATGCCAAGGAACAGGCTGAAGAATATCAGAAGACATATGAGAAGCAGGCTGCGATCGTGCAGGCACAGGAAGCTGCGGCTGCGCAGCAGGCGGCAAGCAGCTATCAGGGTGGCGGTACCGGCTCAAGCGGTGGATTCGGCAGTGATTCCTACTTAAATGATCCGTCCTACAATCCGTCCAATACGACGAACGTCAGCGGAGCGGACATCGTGGCTTATGCGCGCCAGTTCGTCGGAAATCCGTATGTATGGGGCGGCAACAGTCTGACCAACGGTGTGGACTGCTCCGGATTCGTGCATCTGGTATATGAGCATTTCGGAATCAGTACGCCGCGTTATTCGCAGGCATTTAAGTCAGTCGGACAGCCGGTTGCATTCCAAAATATTCAGGCGGGAGACGTTGTGGTATATCCGGGCCATGTGGCAATCTATATCGGCAACGGATGCATCGTTGAGGCACAGTCGACACGCGCAGGAATCACGGAGACACGTTCGGTCAACTGCCATACCATTACCGCAATCCGCAGACTGGTCTAAGTGATGCGTGCAAAAATAAGCGATAAGAGAAGAAAATATACGCATCTGGTTACGTTGGTCCTGCTTTTGATCATTGTGGGGCTTAGTGTAGGTTCCTGGTGGCAGACGAAGCAGCGGCAGCAGATTGTCTATCCGGAGTCTCTGGATAAGGTTGCAGCATCGGTAAACGGAACTTCGCTTACGTTGCGCGATATCGCTTTTTATGTGGCATATGAGGAAGCGGAAGTGGAAAAGCAGGCGTTCGCCTACGATGCGGAGCATCCGAAGCAATACTGGGGTTTACATCTGAACAATACATATGTCTATGCGGCGGCGCGCAATGCCGTCATTCAGATGGCAATCCACGATGAAGTGTTTTATCAGATGGCGCAGAAAGAAGAAATCTCACTCACGGATGAGGAGGAGCAGGCATTGTCTGACAAGGAGCAGGAGTTCTGGCAGGATCTTGTGGAAGATGACAAGGATGCGATGCTCGGCGTGACGGAGGAAGATATTGCAGAGACGATGCGGCGGATCGCTTATGCCGAAAAGTATCAGTCGATCTATGCACAGATGCAGGGCGCTTCCTATGAGGATTATGCTTTTTCGGAGGAAGCTTATGTGGCGCTTCTGGAAAAGCAGGATTATACGATCAATCAGAAGATCGTCAAGCGTCTCGGAGTTGGGTCAATTACCCTGGATTATAGTGATTCAGAGAATAATAAATAAAAGTAGAAAGAAGATAAGAAAATGTCAGTGAAAATTGGAAGAAATGATCCGTGTTGGTGCGGAAGTGGCAAGAAGTATAAGGTATGTCACGCCGCGTTTGATGACAAGATCGCGCGTTTCGCGAGGGAAGGACATCGCGTGCCGACAAGAGATCTGATCAAGAATGCGGATCAGATCGCAGGTATCAAGGAGAGCGCTAAGATCAATGTTGCGGTGCTCGACTACATAGAGGAGCATATTCACGCAGGCATGAGCACTGCGGAGATCGACAAGATCGTCTACGATATGACGACCAGCATGGGCGGAATCCCGGCACCACTTAACTATGAGGGCTATCCGTACAGCGTCTGCACATCCGTCAACGAGCAGGTGTGTCATGGTTTCCCGTCGGAGGATGTCATTCTTAAGGAAGGCGATATCGTCAACGTGGATTGTTCCACAATTCTTAACGGATATTTCTCGGATTCCTCGAGAATGTTCTGTATCGGAGAAGTCTCCCCTGAGAAAAAGCGCCTCGTTGAGGTAACAAAAGAATGTGTTTATAAGGGACTCGAAGCGGTTCGGCCGTGGGGATTCCTTGGCGATATGGGGCAGGCGGTGCATGATCACGCATATGCCAACGGTTACACGATCGTCCGTGAGATCGGCGGACACGGTGTGGGACTTGAGTTCCACGAGGAGCCTTGGGTTGGTTATCATTCCAAGAAGGGAACCGAGATGCTTCTCGTTCCGGGCATGATCTTTACGATCGAGCCGATGGTCAACATGGGCGATGTTGAGATCTATATTGATGATGAGAATGGTTGGGAGGTATATACCGAGGATGGACTTCCGTCCGCACAGTGGGAGATCATGGTTCTTGTCACTGAGGATGGTGCTGAGGTATTAAGCTGGTAATGAATGATTGTATGACAACCTTTACGAAGGTACAATTTAATACGTTTGAGCCGGAGGAGGACAAGCTTCGCATCGAGGATATCGCACATGCACTCTCAATGATGGTGCGTGCGAACGGACATTTTCCGGAATTTTTCTCGGTCGGACAGCATTGTATCCAGTGCTGCCGCGAGGCGATGGCAAGAAATTATGTGTCGGAGGTTGCTCTGGCATGTCTGCTTCACGACGGAAGTGAGGCATATCTTGCGGATGTCACCCGTCCGGTCAAAAAGAATATGACGATGTATCTGCAGATTGAGGAGCAGTTACAGAATATGATCTATCATAAGTTCCTCGGCTATGTGCCGGAGGGCGAGGAGGCAGTGTTGGTCAAGAACATTGATGATGCCTGCCTTTATTATGAATTTGATCATTTTATGGACGAAAAGCTTTTTCCGGTGGAACCGGTCATGATGGGCAGTCCGTCCTATGAGGTACAGCCGATGAAGGATGTCGAGGCGGAATTTCTTGCGCTGTATCATCAGGTAAAGAAACAGATGGAGAAGTAACAGATTTATGAACAAGAAAGAAGTATTGGAACTCAAGCGAAGATTTAAGAAGGATGCTGCTACATTTACAAAGGTGTGCGGCTGCTATGTGGACGGCAATCACAACAAGATCTGTAAGTTTGCCAACACATTTTTAAACCTTGAGGACGATGAATATTATAAATATCTGGAGATCGCCAATAAGGCATTATCCGGTTCGCTCGGCAACAATCTGCTCGAGCTGCATTTCCCGATCGAGGAGGAAGAAGTCGGCGGAAGACAGCAGATCCTGATGGCGCTTCGCGCAAGCAAGCTCGAGGATGAGAATCTGCTGGATACATTCTATGATCTTGTGATCGATACGTTTGATCATGCCGGAAATTATCTGATCGTTCTGTTCCATGACGCATATGATGTCATGACAAGAACGAGCGATAACAACAATCTCGATGAGTCCGAGGAAGTGTACGAATACTTAATCTGTGCGATCTGTCCGGTCGATCTGTCCAAGCCGGGACTCGGCTTTTTGGAGGATGAGCACCGCATTGGACCGCGTGTGCGCGACTGGGTGGTCGGAGCCGTGGATACGGCATTTTTATTCCCTGCATTCAACGATCGAAGCACGGATATCCATTCAACGCTTTTCTATACGAAGAATACAAAGGAGCCACATTCCGAGTTTATGGCAAACGGACTTGGCTGCGGCATCGAGCGCACGGCAACGGAGCAGAAGATGGCGTTCCATTCCATTGTGCGCAATGTCCTTGGAGCGGAGGATGAGCATACCGACGAGGTACTGCTTGATATTCAGCAGAACTTAAGCGATATGATCGATGAGTATGCGGAGACACATGATTCGGACGAGGATGTATTCCTGCTGGATAAGGAAGTGGTCGGCAAGCTGCTTGCGGACAGTGATATCTCCGAGGAAAAGGCATCCCGCATCGAGAAGTCGGTGGATGAGGCTTTCGGCGAGAAGCCGCCGGTAGCGGAGCATGTGATTGATTCGAAGGCTTTGGCGCAGAATGAGCTTCGCGTGGAGAAGATGGCGCTCGAGGATCAGGTCGGAACGCTCACCGTTCAGCTTACCGAGAAGGATGAGGCGCTTGCGGAGCGCACCTCGCAGCTGATTGAGAAGCAGGAAGAGATTGATAATTATATTGCGGAGACGAAGACGTATGATGTTGTGCTTCGTGTGAAACCGGAGAAGGCATCGCAGATCAAGTCGCAGATGATCGACGGTCAGAAGTGTCTGGTCATCCCGATGAAGGACGATGAACACGCAACGATCAATGGCGTGAATACGACGGTATAAAGATAGCACCCTCTTATGAGGGTGCTATCTTTAAGTATTATAATCTCTTTCTCTAGGAAATAAACTTTTTTAAATAATTAAAGAGAAGCCGGATTACTCGGGCTTCCCCAAGTATGTGTCCGCAAACACATACCCCAATTGATATCTATAATATACTATAGCAACTCAAACATGCAAGTAATATGTGAATTGCATTAAGAGATTAAGGTGGTAAATTTGGAAAAGAATTGACGACGAACACATGGAATTGTAAAATTTAATTTAGCATATACAAGGGAGATACAATACGTGGTACTTGGAATTTTGGCGCATGTAGATGCGGGTAAGACAACTTTATCAGAGGCGATGCTTTATACGAGCGGGCAGATCAAGATCGTCGGACGCGTCGATCATCAGGACGCGTATCTGGACAATGATGCGCAGGAGCGTCAGCGCGGTATCACGATTTTTTCAAAGCAGGCGAGGATGGGAGATATCACACTTCTCGATACGCCGGGGCATGTGGATTTCTCTGCGGAGATGGAGCGCACACTTCAGGTGCTCGATTACGCAATTCTTGTCATCAGCGGAACGGATGGTGTGCAGGGACACACCCGCACACTCTGGCGGCTTCTGCGCCACTATCATATTCCAACGTTTCTGTTTATCAATAAGATGGATCTGGCGGGCGCTGACCATGAGGCGGTGCAGGCGCAGCTGAAAAAGGAACTCTCGGACGGATGTGTGGATTTTTCGAAGGAGCCATATTGTGGCGGCGGGCAGCCGGATGAGGTTTTTTACGAGGATCTTGCAGTATGCAAGGAAAAACTTTTAACGGAGTATATGGATTCCGGAAGTATCGGACAGGACAGTATCGCGGATGCGGTGGCGGAGAGGCTTGTGTTTCCGTGCTTTTACGGATCGGCGCTCAAACTGGAGGGCGTGGATCATCTGCTGGACGCTCTGCGAGGGTATATGAAGGCGAAGGTTTATCCGAAGGAGCTTGCGGCGCGCGTGTATAAGATCGGGCGGGACAGCCGCGGCGTGCGCCTGACGTATCTGAAAGTGATGGGAGGAACCCTGAAAGTTAAGGAGCGGATCTCCTACGATGGACTTGAGGAAAAAGCCGATCAGATCCGTCTGTACTCGGGCGAAAAATTTGACACCGCAGATACGGTTGCTGCCGGGGAAGTCTGTGCGGTAACGGGCCTGACTGCAACGTATCCGGGGCAGGGACTTTGGAACGAGAAGACAACGAGTGTTCCGGTGCTCGAACCGGTGCTTAGTTACCGAATTCAGTTGCCGCAGGATGTCAATCCGGTGGAGATGATGGGCAAACTTAAGCAGCTCGAGGAGGAAGATCCGCAGCTTCATATTGTTTGGAACGAGGAACTGCGTGAGATCCATGCGCAGATGATGGGACAGGTGCAGATCGAGGTGCTGACGCAGCTGATCAAGGATCGTTTTGGCGTGGTCGTTGTGTTTGGACAGGGCAACATTGTCTACAAGGAGACGATCGCGAAGCCGGTTGAGGGCGTGGGACATTTCGAGCCGCTGCGCCACTATGCGGAAGTGCATCTGCTGCTTGAACCGGGCGAGTCGGGAAGCGGAATCGAGGTGGCGAGCGATTGCAGCGAGGACGTGCTGGATCTCAACTGGCAGCGCCTGATTGCAACGCATATCGTGGAGCGCGAGCATCCGGGCGTGCTGACGGGTTCGGCTTTGACCGATGTGAAGATCACGATTCTGACCGGACGCGCGCATATCAAGCACACGGAGGGCGGAGATTTCCGGCAGGCGACATACCGTGCGATCCGGCAGGGCTTAAAGTCGACGGAGAGTGTGCTGCTAGAGCCGGTGTATGCGTTTACGCTTGAGGTGCCGCAGGATGCGGTGGGACGGGCGATGGCGGATCTCAAACAGCGTTTTGGCAAGTTTGACACGCCGGAGTTTGTTCCTGGAACGGATATGGCTGTCCTGCATGGTACGGCACCGGTTTCGACGATGCAGGATTACAATACGAGCGTTCACGCCTATACGAAGGGGCTTGGGCATCTGACACTCGATCTTGACGGATACGATGTCTGCCACAACAGCGAGGAAGTGGTGGCGAGGATCGGTTATGACAGCGAGGCGGACACGGCGAATCCGACCGGTTCGGTATTCTGTGCTCACGGCGCGGGCTTTGTTGTGCCGTGGGATCAGGTGCCGGATTACATGCATCTGGATTATGTATACGCATCGGATGGCGGAAAGCCGGAGGACGGTATTTTCTACGATACCGCAGATCAGACTTTCGGTCCGGGCGGAACGTTCTGTGTGAAGAAGCCAAATGAGGCAAAAAGCCAGACAAGCTGGGAACTCGATAAGGAATTGCAGCAGATCTACGCCAGAGAGTTCGGCATGAGCCGTGAGGATGTCGAGGATCAGGAACGGCGCAAGTGGATGAAAAAGAAGCCGAATGAGTCGAAGCCGAATGTGGTCAAGTATGACAAGAAAGGCAATCCGATCTACCCGGCGCGCGGACCGCAGGAGGAATACCTGATTGTGGACGGTTACAATATCATTTTTGCGTGGAAGGATCTGAACGAACTTTCCCGCGTGAATATTGATTCGGCGCGCGATAAGTTATTGGATATTTTGAGCAACTATCAGGGATACAAAGGGTGTCCGGTGCTGGTCGTGTTTGATGCGTACAAACGCAAGGAGCATCCGGGCGCAAAGTCAAAGTATCACAATCTCGATGTCGTCTACACAAAGACGGATGAGACCGCCGATGCGTATATCGAGCGCACTGTGCATGAGATCGGACACAAGTACCGTGTCACGGTTGCAACGAATGATGGATTGGAGCAGCTTACCGTTATGAGCCAGGGCGCTCTTCGCATGTCGGCAGAGAATCTGCGGCAGGAGATCGAGCGGCTGAGCCGGCAGGAGTACGAGGCGTATCTGTCAGGGCGTAAGTGAAGATAGAATAGGTTATGCGCCCTTAGTTGGGCAAAGGAGGATAAAATTATGATCGTAGCAGAAGATATGTACAAATTAGGAAGTCAGCGTTCCGCAATCCGCGAACTGTTTGAGTATGGCAAAAAGCGTGCCGCAGAAGTCGGCGCGGAGAACGTCTATGATTTTTCACTGGGAAACCCGACGGTTCCGGCACCGGATTGCGTCAATGAATCGGTGCATGAGCTGACACATACATTGGACAGCATTTCTCTGCACGGCTACACTTCCGCGCAGGGCGATGAAGCGACCCGACAGGCGATCGCCGATTATCTTAATAAGACATACAAAACCAATTTCAATTCCGCAAATTTCTATATGACAATGGGAGCAGCAGCATCACTTTCCATCTGCTTTAAGGCACTGACAACCAGTTCCGAAAATGAGTTCATCACGATCGCACCGTTTTTCCCGGAGTACCGTGTGTTTGTAGAGGCAAACGGCGCAAAGCTTGTTGTCGTACCGCCACACACCAGTGATTTTCAGATTGACTTTGACGCTTTGGAAAATGCAATCAGCAAGCACACGAAGGGAGTCATTATCAACTCCCCGAACAATCCGTCCGGAGCAATCTATTCCGAGGAGACGATTCAGAAACTGGCAGCTTTGCTGACAAAGAAATCCGAGGAGAGCGGCACACCGATCTTCATTATCGCGGATGAACCGTATCGTGAGATCGCATACGACGGCGTGGAAGTGCCGTATGTGACAAAATATTATGATAATACACTGGTCTGCTATTCATACAGCAAGTCGCTGTCTCTGCCGGGCGAGCGTATCGGATATGTGCTTGTGCCGGATGAAGTGACCGAGAGCAAGTCGGTCTATGCAGCAGTAGCCGGTGCCGGACGCGCGCTGGGCTATGTGTGTGCGCCGAGCATGTTCCAGAAAGTGATCGCATCCTGCGTCGGACAGACCGGAGATATCGAACTGTACAAAATGAATCGAGATCTGCTTTACGATGGACTGACGAAGATCGGTTACGAGTGCTTTAAGCCGCAGGGCGCTTTCTATATGTTTGTAAAGGCTTTGGAACCAGATGCCGATGCTTTCTGCGAGAAAGCAAAAGAAGAAGATCTATTGATCGTGTCCGCAACCGGATTCGGATGTCCAGGTTATGCGCGCATTTCGTATTGCGTGGATTACGATATGATCGAGCGCTCGTTTGCGGCATTTGAGAGACTGTATAAGAAGTATCAGTAGGAAAAGGCATGAGTGATTTAGAGAAGAAGCAGACCGACGAAGGTCTGCGAGGAAACGAGAAACTGGAAGAGGCGATCAAGGCGTTGCAGCAGACCCCGACACAGGAGATGCTCGCCCATGTCC
>CAVHWG010000022.1:0-2936 GCA_963639645.1 Firmicutes bacterium TM09-10
TACAAAACATACGACATCATGGATATTACGGATGAACAATTTTATCGGTTGTATCCGATTGCGAATAATTCCGGATCCATTTATACGGCGGTTGATCTGAGTCAGCCATATGATGAGGATGGAGCAAATCTGGATAACATTTTAATTACAATGACCATTGAACGATAAGGAGAGTCAATAAATGCATATTTTAAAAAATAACAGTCGAATTGTGCGCGCTTTTGCGGTACTGCTCACTATGGTAATGCTTGTATCCGGCGTTTGCATCGACACACAGGCAAAAACAAATAAAACGACCACCGAAAAATCCGATACAAATACGGAATGTAAATATAAAAACAAAGAAAAAATCTATCTGAATAAAAAATGGAAATATGCGGACCATGCGAAGATTACTTCCGGTTATGCCGTCTTCTATAAAGCGAAAAAGAACCGTAAGGGCATCATTGTCGGCGTCAATGCCGGACACGGAACAAGCAATGTCGGATCAACGAAAACACTTTGTCATCCGGACGGCTCGGCTAAAGTTACGGGTGGAACAACCGGTACCGGTTCGACCAGCGCGATCGCTGTTTCCGGTGGAATGACATTTCGCGACGGAACCAAGGAGAGTACGGTAACACTCAAGATGGCAAGAATTCTGAAGAAGAAGCTTCTTGCGGAGGGGTATGATGTTCTGATGATACGCAACAGTAAGGACGTTCAGCTGGATAATGTTGCAAGAACCGTAATCTGTAACAATGTTGCAGACTGCCATATTGCGTTACATTGGGACGGAGACGGTCTCAAATATGATAAAGGCTGTTTTTATATCGGGGTGCCGGACAAACTTAAGAATATGAAACCGGTTTCCAATCATTGGAAAGAACATGAAGCTCTGGGTGCCGCTTTGATCAAAGGACTCGAAAAAGAAAAAGTAAAAATCAACGGAAAAGGCCGTATGGCAATCGATCTGACGCAGACTTCCTACAGCACAATCCCGTCCGTTGATATCGAACTTGGCAATCAGTCGTCGGATCACAGTGACAAAACGCTGGAAACGCTGGCAGACGGACTGACACGCGGCATTAAAAAATTTGCAAAAAAGAATTTGTAAACCGTGCATTTTTTGAGAACCAATATTTGACGAATCGGCCAAATAGCATTATAATACATCTATCTATGCATAGACTATGCATTTTGACAGGAGACAAGTGGCATGATTAAAAGTATGACAGGATTCGGACGGTGCGAAGTTGCGGATGAGAAACGCAAATTTACCGTCGAACTGAAGTCTGTGAATCATCGTTATCTGGATGTGAACATTAAGATGCCGAAGAAGCTGAACTTCTTCGAGAGTACGATCCGCAATCTGCTCAAAGAATATATCGAGCGAGGCAAGGTGGATGTCTACATCACCTACGAAGATTACACGGAAGATAATTATACACTTCGCTATAATTCGGCAGTTGCTGCCGAGTATCTCGGATATCTGAACTCGATGGCAGAAGAGTTTCAGCTTGAAAATGATATCCGGGTCAGCACACTTTCCCGTTATCCGGATGTTCTTGTGATGGAAGAACAGGATATCGATGAGAAAGAACTGTGGAGCGGACTGGAGAAAGCTTTACGCGGTGCGTGTGAGCAGTTTGTTGCCAGCCGTGTCAAAGAAGGTGAAGCGTTAAAGACAGATCTTCTTGATAAACTGGATGCAATGCTTACCGATGTGGATTTCATCGAGGATCGTTCTCCACAGATCATGAAAGAATACAGAACACGTCTTGAGGAGAAAATTCAGGAAATCCTCGGTGACCGGCAGATTGATGATGCGCGTATCGCAACGGAGGTTACGATCTATGCGGATAAGGTTTGTGTGGATGAGGAGACGGTTCGACTGAGAAGCCATATTATGACGACGAAGGATACGCTTCTAGCCGGTGGTTCGATCGGACGTAAGCTCGATTTTATTGCACAGGAGATGAACCGTGAAGCAAACACGATCCTCTCGAAAGCAAATAACATCGAAATTTCCGATGTCGGAATCAATTTAAAGACCGGAATCGAGAAGGTACGTGAACAGATTCAGAACATTGAGTAAGAAGGTAAGTTTAAGATGAGTGACAAGGGAAAGCTAGTCGTTGTTTCAGGATTTTCAGGTGCCGGTAAAGGTACACTGATGAAGGCATTGATGGAGCAGTACGGCGAACATTATGCATTGTCCGTCTCTGCGACGACGCGAGATCCAAGACCCGGAGAGAAAGACGGTGTTGATTATTTTTATGTAACAACCGAGAAATTCAAGCAGATGATCGAAGCAAATGAGCTGATCGAATATGCACAGTATGTCAAGAATTATTACGGCACACCGAAGGCATATGTCCAGCAGCAACTGGATCTCGGCAAGAATGTGATTCTCGAGATTGAAATTCAGGGAGCACTCAAGATTAAGGAACAGTTTCCGGATACGATCCTGATGTTTGTTACTGCTCCGGATGCAAAGACACTTCGCGATCGTCTGGTCGGTCGCGGAACCGAGACGCAGGATGTGATCGATGCACGCCTTGCACGTGCCTGTGAGGAATCCGAAGGCATTGAAAACTATGATTATTTAGTGATAAACGATACCGTAGAACATGGTGTGGAAGTCATCCATCAATTGATTGGCGATGAGAGATGCGGACATACTGAGCAGAATGCGGCATACCGTGTATCAGCTAATATAGATTTTATCAATAATATGAAAGAAGAGCTTGTAAGCTTTTCGAAAGGAGAATAATACTATGATACATCCATCCTATGTAGAATTAATGAAAGTTGTAAATGACGGTGTTGAAATTGGTGAGGAACCGGTTGTAAACAGTCGTTATTCTATCGTACTTGCAACTGCAAAGCGTGCAAGACAGATTATTGCAGGCGCAGAATCTGCAGTCCCTGATTACAAGAATAAGAAGCCTTTG
>CAVHWG010000023.1:0-5690 GCA_963639645.1 Firmicutes bacterium TM09-10
TTTTCCATCTTCATGCTGACCTGATTGACGACTACGCGCGCGGACAGCGGACATACTTCCTCAAGAACCGTCAGTCCGTTCTCCTTTAACGTTGTGCCTGTCTCTACAATATCACAAATCACCTCGGAAAGTCCAACGATCGGTGCAAGTTCGATCGAACCATTTAACTTTATAATCTCTACAGTCTGATGCTTTTTGTTGTAGAAATAGTCTCTTGCGATGCGCGGATACTTTGTGGCAACACGGATCTGCTCATGATGTAAAAGCAGATCTCTGGCACTCTCCGGTCCGCAGATGCACATTCTGCATTTTCCGAATCCCAGATCAAGCACTTCATAAATGTTGCGTGCCTCCTCGAGAATCGTGTCTTTGCCAACAATTCCGATGTCGGCTGCACCGTATTCCACATAGGTCGGTACATCCGGTCCTTTTGCGAGGAAAAAGCGAAGCTTTAACTCTTCATTCACAAAGATCAACTTTCTCGTGTCCGGATCTTTGATCTCCTCACAGGTAATTCCGATCTGTTCGAATAATTCCAGTGTCTTTTTTGCCAGACGGCCCTTGCCGAGCGCAAAGGTCAGATATCTCTTCTCTTCCATTATTTATCACCATCCATCCATTCTACTTTTGCGTAACGATTCTGCTGGGCATATTCCAGATAATATTCCTTGTCGTGTGCCGGATTCATCGGAATCAAAGCGACATTGAGTCCCTGTCCGCGAAGTTCTGCGGCTTTCTTGACTGCATCGGCGATCTTGTTCTCGGCAAAAACGAAAAGCACGTTGTAGTCCGGTGAAGTCAGTGTAATCTTCTGTCTCTGGATGGCAGCTAAAAGCTGATCCACAACGATCGCAAAACCGATTGCCGGTGCACCTTTACCAAAGGATGCCAAAAGGCTGTCATAACGTCCGCCTTTGACAACCGGCTCTCCGGTTCCAAACGTGTATCCGTAAAACAGAATTCCGGTATAATACTGATAGTTACTGATGATACCGAGTTCGAAAGAAATATATTTCTCGATTCCGTATAATTTTAAGTACTCGCCCAAAGTCTCAAGATCCGTGATCGCGGATAAGATAACCGGATAAGAAGCGGCAAGTTCTTTCGCTTTGGTGAGTTCCTCCTCCTTCGTCTCGAAACTTCCGAGAAGTTCAAATAACTTCTTTAAGTTGTCCTCTAAATCCAATGTCTCAAGAAATTCTTCGACACCGAAGAAATTTTTATTGTTTAACAGTTCGCGAAGTTCAAGAGTCTCTTCCTCCGTAAGTCCCGCAGACTGTACCAGTCCGGCAAAGAATCTGGCATGTCCGACGGAAATCTGAAACTCCTTGAGTCCGCTCGCCTTCATGGAATCTACAACCATTGCAAGGATCTCTGCATCGGCAGCAACGGTTCCGTCACCAATCAACTCAACACCGCACTGTGTCGTCTCCTTTAATCTTCCCTGATAGGAGGATGAATTGATGAATGTATTTCCCATATAACAGAGTTTTACCGGAACATCTTCCTCGCTGAAATATTTTACCGCGCTCCTTGCAACCGAAGGGGTAAAATCCGGGCGAAGCACCAGCGTCTCGCCATCCTTGTCAAAGAATTTGTACAGATCGCGCGAAGGCGTTGTTCCGATCTCTTTTCCGAAAATATTGAAAAACTCGAATGTAGGGGTCTGGATATCTCGGTATCCGTAACGCTCTAACACATCATGCAGCCGATCCTGCAATAAAAGCTTCTGCTTGCATTCCCCATTATAAATATCCCGCACACCGTCCGGCGTATGTAACATTTGATCTTTCATATGATAAACCTCTCTTACTTATGAATGTTCGTTCATTGAATGCTTGTTCATTAAATGCTTGTTCATTGAATGCTTTCAAAAACAACTACCCTGAATACTTTTTATTCGCACATCCACTTTGTTATAGTAAAGTGCTACTACGATAATTTGGTAGCATACGAAAACAACGATATTATATGGGAAATTGAATCACTTGTCAATCCCTCGATGCAAGATCCTTCTGTAAAGCGTTCAGATACGGCACCAGCACGCCTGAGACTTCCGGCAGAAAGTAGTCCGGATCAAGTTCTTCAAGTCGAAAACTTTTGCGTCCTCCCTCTTTTGCGCGATCCCAGAAACGCTTTAATTCCACGAATCTCAGGTAATAAAACCGGTCGCGGTGTGTGTAGGAAATCAGAATAAAAGAGATACCGTCCTGTTTTTCAAACGCTTCCATGAAAGCCACCTGATGCTCATGGATGTTCGCAAGCGGAAAGGTGTCGGTATTGCATTCTTTGGCATCATAACAGACCGGAATCCCCTGTACGGCACCGATATAATCGACCGTACTCTTCTGATCAAAATACGCAAGTGTGATATGACGCGACTGTTTATCAATATCAATCGGCGTGATCGGAGTCGGAATCTTCTGGATTAACGCGAGTCCGTTCGCCAGATATTTTTCATTTGTCCGGTTGAGCATATCTTCAAAAGTAGAACCTCGAAGACCTCTCGAATTCCATGTCGGCATACTTATCTCCTATCCCTTCATGATCTGCGCAAACACATCCGGTGTCGGTGTCGTAAAAACGCGTCCGTCCGGAAACTCCAGCCGGTAAGCATGAAGAAGCTGATGTGTCACATGATTCGACTCATAATATGCGTGATTTATGTCTGCATCGCCGTACTTCATATCCCCGATGATCGGATGTCCGATCGATGCGAGATGTGCACGGATCTGGTGTGTGCGTCCGGTGATCAGATGAATCTCAAGCTCTGTTACATGATTCTTTACGGCAACCGGTTCATAAGCCGTCTCAATATAGGAAGCGTCCTCTGCTTCCTTTTCCAAAATTTTCACCTGATTGGTCTTTTCATCCTTCTTCAGGTAACCGGATAAATGTGCAGGCTCCTTCACTTCTCCGACAACCAGAGCACGGTAGAATTTCCGGATCGTGCGTTCCTTCAACATCTGAGACAACGTCTGAGATCCGCTTAGGCTTTTGCCCATAAGAAGGAGCCCTGTCGTGTTGCGGTCAAGGCGGTTGCACACGGATGGGCGAAAGCTTGCGAAGACCTCAAGTTCAAGGCTTCCGGAGCGAATCAGGTATCCGAGCAGGTATTCATTGGCAGACAGATCCGTATCTTTTGCCTTCTGCGAAAGCATGTTGTACGGCTTATCCGCAATCAAGATATCTGCATCTTCATAAACCACACGAAGTCCCTTCGTAGGAAGTGCTTTCAACTGTTCAAATTCCGCTTTCAACGCTTCAGGATCCTGCATAAACTTCGTGATCGTCTCCTCACTGAAGAATACCTGAACCTTATCGCCCTTTTTCAATTGTTCCTTTCCGGTCATCTTCGCCTTGTTACAGGTAATGTTCTTCTTCCTGAGCATCTTGTACAGGAAACCAGTGGATGCATTCGGCAGGATTTTCTTTAAATATTTGTCAAGGCGCTGTCCCGCCTCGTTCTCTCCGATGATAAACTCTCTCATGATAAATTCACTTACTTCTTTTTATGAATGTTTCGAATCGTCTTTTTCTTGGTTTTCGCTGCACTGGTTTTCGCAGCATTATTCTTTGCAGAACCATTCTTCGGCATGTTTTTGCCGGAAGAAGCGTATTGCTTGCTGCCATTTCTTGAAGAATGGAATTTGCGCGGGCGGATCAGACAATACTTATCGAATCCGATCAGATCCTCGCGTCCGGCCTTTATAAGTGCTTCATGCACCAGATCATAGTTCTTCGGGTTGCGATACTGGATCAATGCACGCTGCATCGCCTTCTCATGCGGATTGGTCGCAACATAGACCGGCTCCATTGTTCGCGGATCAAGTCCCGTGTAGTACATACAGGTTGAGATCGTCGACGGTGTCGGATAGAAATCCTGTACCTGTTCCGGCATATAACCGAGATCACGCAGATACTCGGCAAGCTCGATTGCTTCTTTTAAGGTCGAGCCCGGATGCGAAGACATCAGATACGGTACGAGATACTGTTCCTTTCCGATCTTCTTATTCATATCCTTGTAAGCCTTCACGAAGCTGTTGTACACTTCCACACTCGGCTTACCGAGTTTCTGCAATACGGCGTTGCTGATATGTTCCGGAGCAACCTTAAGCTGTCCGCTCACATGATGCTCGCACAGCTCACGAAGGAAAGTGCGGTCTTTGTCGTACATCAGGTAATCAAAACGGATTCCCGAGCGGATAAAGACTTTCTTTACTTTAGGCAGTTCACGTAATTTTCGAAGCAGTGCAATGTAATCCTTATGGTCAACCTCAAGGTTCTTACACGGAGCCGGGAAAAGGCATTGCTTTTTCGGACAGGCTCCCTTGGTCATCTGCTTGCTGCATGCCGGAGCACGGAAGTTGGCGGTCGGGCCTCCGACATCGTGAATGTAGCCCTTAAAGTCCGGATCTTCGGTGATCAGTTTTGCTTCTTCAATGATCGATTCGTGGCTTCTCGTCTGAATGATTCTTCCCTGATGGAAGGTCAATGCACAGAAACTGCATCCGCCGAAACAGCCACGGTTACTGATCAGTGAGAATTTGATCTCACGGATTGCCGGAACCCCGCCCGCTTCCTCGTAAGACGGATGGTAATTTCGCATGTAAGGCAGTGCATAGACTGCATCCATCTCATCCTGGTTCAGCGGTTTTGAAGGCGGATTCTGTACAACAAATGTTGTTCCGCCGTACGGCTCAGACAATCGTTTTCCGGAGAAAGGATCGGTATTGCAATACTGTGTATAGAAACTTGATGCAAATTTGCGCTTGTCTTCCTTGATCTCGTCATAATCCGGAAGCTCGATCGCATCGTAGATGATGTCACGGTTTTTCGTCTTGAAAACGGTTCCCTCAATAAATGTAATATCCTTGATATCAATTCCTGCATTCAGTGAATCGGCAATCTCAACGATACTGCGTTCTCCCATTCCATAAGAGATGAGATCCGCACCGGAATCAAGAAGAATCGAGCGTTTGACTTTGTTTGACCAGTAATCGTAATGTGCCATACGGCGCAGACTTGCCTCGATTCCGCCGATGACGATCGGCGTGTTTTTGTATGTATGACGGATCAGGTTACAGTATACGACCGTGGCGTAATCCGGACGCCTGCCCATCACACCGCCCGGCGTGTAGGAATCCATCGCTCTACGTTTCTTGGATACTGAATAATGGTTGACCATGGAATCCATATTGCCCGCCGACACAATGAATGCAAGACGCGGTGTGCCGAGGATCGAGATGGACGCATCGTCTTTCCAGTCCGGCTGCGAGATGATTCCGACTGTATAGCCGTGTGATTCTAAAATACGTGCGATGATCGCGTGACCAAACGACGGATGATCCACATATGCGTCGCCGCACACATAGACAAAGTCAAGCTGTTCGATCCCACGATCAATCATATCCTGTTTTGAAATTGGAAGATAACCTTCGTACATTGTTACTCCTTACATCAAATATCAAAAAGGCTTACTTGCGCAAAGCCTCAACTTCATTTTTCGTTAATTTGCGGTATTCGCCGGCTTTCAGATCGCCGAGGGTCAGTGTTCCGAGTGAAATTCGTTTCAGATAAGTCACTTTACATCCGACTGTTTCAAACATGCGTTTCACCTGATGAAAACGCCCTTCTGAAATCGTAAGATTCGCGTGATAGACCCGATTGCCGGATGGATTGGTCTGTTC
>CAVHWG010000023.1:5700-7509 GCA_963639645.1 Firmicutes bacterium TM09-10
GCAGCGTCAGCTTCTCGTCTCCGATATCAACACCTTCGGCAAAAAGCGCGATTGCTTCGTTCGGAACCGCCTGATCCAGTATGGCATAGTAGGTCTTTCTCACATGGTGCGCAGGACTCATCAGATGATGATTGAGCGCACCGTCATTCGTGATAATAAGAAAGCCTTCGGTATCTTTGTCGAGCCTGCCAACCGGGGAACAGTCTTTCTTCACAGCATCCGGGAAATAATCCATAACCGTCCGGTGCATGGAATCGGATTTTGCAGTCACGCATCCTGCCGGCTTATAGAACAGGTAGTAAGAATTCAACTCATGTTCTACAGTTTTGCCGGCAACGATAATCTGATCCTTTAACGGATCAATCTTCTCTTCCGGTCGTTTACAGACGGTTCCATTAATTGACACGATACCGCTTTTCAATTGTTTTTTTACTTCCGAGCGTGTGCCGAATCCGGCATCCGCAAGGAACTTGTCCAGTCGCATCATCATTTTCTTATTTTGCCTGACGCAGGAATTCTACGATAAAATCCCATACGCGTCCGGTGGAAGAAATGCTGAGGCGCTCCTTCGGGGTGTGAATATCAAAATTATCCGGTCCAAAGGATACACAGTCGAGATCTTTGATCTTGTCGGACAACAGTCCGCATTCCAGTCCGGCATGGATCGTCTCAAATACCGGCTCCTTGCCGTAAAGCTTCTCATATACTTTTGCAATCTGCGGACGAAGTGCGGAATCCTGTTTGTACTCCCATGCCGGATAATCTCCTTCGACTTCGACCTCTCCGCCTAGGAGTTCGACAACTCCGGTCACGCGATCCAACAGATCGGCTTTGCGTGTGCCGACACTGCTTCGGATCGAAGTAACCGTATATAATGCATCTTCCTTCAATTCCATAATACCAAGGTTTAAGGATGTCTCAACAAGTCCATGCATAACCTGGCTCATATTCTGCACACCATTCGGTACACTTCTTAAGTAGAAGATCACACGGCTGACCGACGCAAAGTCAAGAATATCTGCTTCCGCTTCACCGAGATCCTTAAATTCAATATCAATAGCCGGATCTGCAACGATAAACTCCTTTTTCAGATCTGCGCTCAATTTGTCAACAATTTCTTTTGCAAGGCTGACATTTTCCTGTGGTAAAAGAAACTCTGCCACACATTCTCTCGGAATTGCATTATCCTTCAGTCCGCCGGCAAGAGAGATGATTCCAAACGGCGTCTCTTCAAATAATGTACGGAGCACACGTCCCATCAGAATATCAGCGTTGCCGTGTTCCTTATCAATCTCGCCTCCTGAGTGACCGCCCTCAAGTCCGGTTACCGTAAGAGAAACTTTCTGTCCGCTCTGTGTTACGCGTTTTACAGGGAGTGTTACATTGACAGCCATACCGCCGGCGCATCCGGTCAGGAAACTTCCTTCCACATCACTGTCGATATTTAACATCGTGTGTCCGGTCAGCATCGACAGATCAATTGCATCTGCACCAAGCATACCGATCTCCTCGTCCACCGTGATCACAACTTCAAGCTTCGGGTGTGCGATCTCGTTCGACTCAAGCAATGCAAGAGCATAGGCAACCGCAATACCGTCATCGCCGCCGAGCGTTGTTCCCTCTGCTTTTAAGAAATCGCCGTCCACATAAAGTTTTAAGCCATCCTTCTCAAAATCAATATCTACACCCTTTTCCTTCTCACAGACCATATCCATATGTCCCTGGATGATGATCGGCTCAGCAGACTCATAGCCTTCGGTCGCTTCCCTTACAATGACAACATTGTTACTCTCGTCCTGATACCAGGTC
>CAVHWG010000024.1:0-6250 GCA_963639645.1 Firmicutes bacterium TM09-10
CCCGTGACCCCTTCCTTACCAAGGAAGTGCTCTACCTCTGAGCCACATCAGCACTGTTGATTTTGTCAACTATTGCATCTTACTATAGGAATGTAAACTTGTCAAGATGCTTGATGAAAAAAATGACGATTTTGTCCTCAAAAAGAAAAAGTCGGGCAAGTTCATCAGCCAGGCAAAATGAGAAAATAGATCGCTTTTTCACAGAAAAAGCATACGATACGTTTGTAAAAAACGGTAAAAATGTGATATACTGAGCGAAAGCAACGAGAAAAATCGGAGATTTTTCGAGTGGGCACAGCGAATGAAGTAGAAAACAGGCACAGCGAATGAAATTGGAAACAAAAATGGAAGGGTAGGGAACAACATGGCAGACAACACAACAGAATCGATGAAAGATTATGAGAAGGAACTGGAGCGTTCGTTCCGCACGATCAATGAAGGAGATATTGTCAGCGGAAGTGTGATCGCTGTTTCGGAGGAAGAGGTAACATTGGACCTCAATTATTATACACAGGGAATTATTAAAGTTGAGAATTTGAGTAATGATCCGGATTTTAACCCGAAGGAGCAGCTTGCGATCGGCGATGTGATCGAGGCAACCGTGATCAGAGTCGATGACGGCAACGGCAATATCGAGTTATCTAAAAAAGAAGCAAATGATGTGCTCGCGTGGGACAAGCTGCAGGAGATGATGGAGAATGAGACCCAGGTGACGGTCCGCATCAAGGAGAGCGTTCCGAGTGGCGTGGTTGCATTTCTGGAAGGCATTCGTGCATTTATCCCGGCATCGCAGCTGTCAACGGATTATGTGGAAGATACCGACAAGTGGATTGGCAAGGATGTGACCGTGCAGGTGATCACCGTGGATAAGGAGAAGAATCGTCTAGTACTCTCCGGTAAAGTGGTTGCAAGAAAGCAGCAGGAAGAGGAAAGAAATCACCGCATCGCGATGCTCGTTCCGGGCTCCGTTGTGGAAGGAACGGTCGAGTCCATTATGCCGTATGGCGCTTTTGTCAATCTGGGCAACGGAATCAGCGGTCTGGTCCATATCTCGCAGATCAGCCAGAAGCGTATCGGCTCCGTGCATGAAGTATTAAAGGAAGGTCAGAAGGTTCAGGCGAAGATCATCAACACCAACGACAATAAGGTGAGCCTCAGTATGAAAGCACTCGAGGAAATCATTCCGGATGATGATGTGCAGACCGAGGAGGAGGCGCAGGCAGAGGAGTACATCTCCAATGAGACAGCATCCACAAGTCTCGGTTCATTACTTGCAGGATTAAAATTGTAAAATGAGAAAGCAAAGGCGCTTAGGACAGGGATCCTAGGCGCCTTCGTAATATGCAAGAACTTTCTTGACGTAGTTTTGTGTTTCGGTAAAAGGCGGTATGCCGCCGTATTTGTCTACATTACCGCTGCCGGCGTTGTATGCGGCGAGCGCAAGTGAGATATTTCCGTTGTAACGGGAAAGATGCTGGGAGATCACCTTCGCACCACCCATAATGTTATCGTGCGCATTGTATGCATCTGTGATACCGAGGCTTTTGGCAGTAGCCGGCATAAGCTGCATGACACCCATCGCTCCGGAAGAGCTGGTCGCATTCGGATTGTAGTTCGACTCTGCGCGCGCGATTGCCTTCAACAGCTTGACATCCACTCCGTAAGTCCTGGCGGCCTCCTCAAAGTAGGCATCCAGATCGGTCGACGATGCGGAAGTTGTGCTGCCGGATGTGCCGGTCGAAGTCGTTGCCTGCGTACCTGAAGTCTGTGTACTGTCGGAAACAGCAGTACTGTTGGTCGTGCCGCTTACAGTCGATGTATTGGCGACCGGAATGTTCGGCTGCGGATTGAATCCGAGAAGCTTCTGTACCGTCTCAGGAGAAATACCTCCAGAGCTCTGCGCACTCAAAAGTGCATCCACGGCCATCGCCTGCTGGGCGCGTTCCGCCGTGGCAAGAACTTCACGAAAACTGTCGATGACAGCATCGGTCTGTGCATTCACGGAAGCGGCATTCGTCTCTGTCGTATTTGTTGTATTCACTTCGGTAATATATGGTAAAATCGTTACACTCATGCTTGTATCATAGCATAACTAATGAGAAAGTTAAAGCAAAAGCACGAAAATTGCTTGAATTTGTAATATGTTTGTTGTAGCATAGATTTCAAAGCGAAAAACGTTAGAGGAGAATAAGATCATGGAAAAGAAACCATTTGTAACAAAGAGTCAGGTGGAAGAGATCGTTAAAACATATCCGACACCATTTCATTTATATGATGAGAAAGGAATCCGAGAGAATGCAAAGGCTGTCAAGGAAGCTTTCGCATGGAATCCGAATTTCCGTGAGTATTTCGCTGTGAAAGCGACTCCGAATCCATATATTCTCAAAATTTTACAGGATTATGATATGGGATGCGATTGCTCTTCCTACACAGAACTGATGCTTGCCAAGTCCTGCGGTTTTGACGGAAAACACATTATGTTTTCATCCAACGATACACCGGCTGAGGAATTTGCTTATGCAGATGAGCTCGGTGCGATCATCAATCTTGATGATTTTACACATATTGATTTCTTAGAGAAGACGATCGGACATATTCCGGAGACGATCAGCTGCCGTTACAATCCGGGCGGAGTGTTCGAGCTGAGCAACGGAATTATGGACAATCCTGGAGATTCCAAGTACGGAATGACCAAGGACCAGCTGATCGAGGCATACAAGGTGCTTAAGAGTAAAGGCGCAAAATATTTCGGAATCCACGCCTTTTTGGCAAGTAATACCGTAACGAATGAATATTATCCGAAGCTTGCAAGACAGTTGTTCGAACTGGTTGTTGAACTTCGTGACAAGACCGGATGTGATGTACGTTTCGTCAACCTCTCCGGCGGTGTCGGAATCCCTTACACACCGGACAAGGAGCCGAACGATATCCGCGTGATCGGTGAGGGTGTGCATAAGGCATATGATGAAGTTTTAGTTCCTGCAGGAATGGGCGATATCGCGATCTACTCCGAGATGGGAAGATTCATGCTTGGACCTTACGGCTGCGTTATGACCAAGGCGATTCACGAGAAGCATATCTACAAAGAGTACATCGGTGTGGATGCGTGTGCCGCAAACCTGATGCGTCCGGCAATCTATGGTGCTTATCATCATATCACGGTTCTCGGCAAGGAGAATGCACCATGCGATCATGTTTACGATGTGACCGGAAGCCTTTGCGAGAACTGCGACAAGTTTGCTGTTGACCGCAAGCTGCCGAAGATCGATATGGGCGATTACCTTGTGATCCATGATACCGGAGCACACGGATTTTCGATGGGATACAATTACAACGGACGTCTTCGTTCCGCTGAGCTGCTCCTTCAGGAGGATGGCAGTGTGAAGATGATCCGCCGTGCAGAGACACCGGCTGATTATTTTGCAACCTTTGATTGCTTTGATGATCTGAAGATTACACGATAAAAATGATAGATGGCTATGCAATAGCTGCATGATAAGCGTTTAAAAGCGCCACTTTGTCTGGAAGTGGCGCTTTTTGAATTACAGGAAATGATTCCAAAACGCTCCGTGGATTTCGGTTTAAGGAAATATTAAGGATAGGCAAGGGTTTGAGAAAGACATATATGGTAATATAATGCAAATGGCATCTGTCTGAGTGGGAAAGGGCTGCAAAGACGGACGCCCCGAAACAGGAGGAAATCATGTTAAATGTAAATAATGTTACCAAGAAATACGGCAAAGTGGTCGCAAATGAGAATATTTCTTTGCAGATCGCAGACGGACAGATCGCGGTACTTCTCGGACCGAACGGCGCCGGAAAGTCCACGATCATCAAGAGTATCATCGGCTTTCTGAAATATCAGGGAAGCGTGACGGTGGATGGTCTGCTCAATAAGTCCATTGAGGCAAAACGCATCATGGGTTACATTCCGGAGATTCCGTCTCTGTATCCGAATCTTACGGTTGATGAGCATCTGGAGTTTGTCGCACGTGCCTACAAGCTGGAAAATTATAAGGAATACAAGGAAGAGCTGCTTCACCGCTTTGAGCTGGATGATAAGAGAAAGAAATTCGGTGATGAGCTGTCGAAGGGAATGCAGCAGAAGCTGAGTATCTGCTGCGGACTGCTTCCGAAACCGAAGCTGATCCTTTTTGACGAGCCGATGATCGGACTTGATCCGCATGCAATCAAGGAATTGAAATCGCTGCTTCTTGAATTGAAGCAGCAGGGTGCTTCGATCCTTGTCAGCACGCATATGATTGACTCCATCGAGGAACTGTGGGATACAACTTACATTATGATGAAGGGCCGTGTGGCAGCAGTCGTTGAGCGTAATCAGCTGAGCGAAGGCGGCAAGAGTCTTGAGGATATCTTCTTTGAGATTACAGAAGGCGAAAGGAGTGCAGTATGAGACTTTGGGGATATTATGCATTGCACACCTTTATCAATACGATTAAGAAAATTTTTAAAAGCAAAGTTGTCGTTGTTATACTGTGCAGTATGCTGATCGGTGGCGTGATCGGCGCAAGTGTCGGGGTCATCGGTTCCATCGTAGAAGAGAGTGCGCAGACGGATAGCACCGATTCCGATGACGATGATGAGGATATGACCGATGTCGGTGATGACTTTATGACGCAGCATGCCGAGGCGATTCGTGAAAGCATTCCTGCGGCAACGATGATACTGCTTCTGGTGGTGGTTCTTTGGGGAATTTACGGAGGATCCAAGAAGGGAAGCGATTTCTTTTTGATGGCAGACGCAAACATTCTGTTTGCGGCACCGCTCAAGGCGCAGACGGTTCTGATGTTCCGGTTATCGTTTCAGATGCTGACATTGCTGGTTCTTACGTTCTATCTGCTTTTTCAGGTACCGAGCATGAAAATGATTCTCGGACTTGATAATTTCGCCATCGTTGCAATCTTTCTCGCATGGGGAATGTTGCTTTTTATGTCAAAGCTTATGTCTGTGTTTACCTACACGCTGACATCGACGCATGAGCAATTGAAAAAATATGTGGTTCCGTTTGTGTATGCGGTCGGCATCTTTGTTGTGGCAGCGACCGGTGCGGTCTATCTTTCCACCGGCAAAGATTATATGCAGACACTCCATCTGACGTACGGTGCAGACTGGTCGAATTACATACCGGTCTTCGGCTGGTACAAGGCGATGGTCATGAACGCGATCAGCGGCAATGTGCTCGTGTCGCTTGGCTTTATGGCACTGAATCTGGCCTTTCTTATTGTTCTGGTGTGGGGCATCTGGCATATCAAAGCTGATTTCTATGAGGATGCACTTGCGGGCGCGCAGAAACGTGACGATATGACGCGCGCGGCTCTGGAAGGCCGTAACGTCAATAAGGATAAGAAGCAGTCTGCAAGACGCGCAAAGAAACTGGAGCGCAAGGCACAGAAGAGTTACGAATTAAAAGGCTGGGGCGCATCGGTGTTCTTACAGAAATCGATCATGAACCGCAGACGTTTTGCAAAGCTTGGATTTGTGACGAACACACTTCTTGTTTATTTTGCAATCGGCGGGCTTGGCGCAGCGATTATGGCGTACAGGACAGATTTGCGAGAGATATCCGTTATCGGTCTGATCATGGCAATGACGTTGTTTTTCCGCAACTTTGGCAACCCGATCGAGATTGAATCGTCGCACAACTGGCTTTTTCTTGTGCCGGAAGATCCGTATAAGAAGGTGCTGTATGCGATCCTTGCTGGAAGTGTGGATTGTGTGCTTGACCTGTTGCCGGGAATTGTTGTTGCGACCGTGATCCTTCGAGGCAATCCTCTTATGGCACTGCTTTGGCTGGCAACACTGGTTTCCATGGATTTCATGTTCTCATGCTTCGGACTTCTGATGCAGGCAATTCTGCCTTCCAGTGCGATGGATGTGGTAAAATCGATGCTGCAGATGATGGTCCGCATGTTTATCATTCTGATCGTCGTCATCGCGTTCGCGATTGGCGCGGCGCTGCAGGGGCTGGCGCTTGGAGCAGTGTTCTGTATGTGCGCATCGCTTGCGGTGGGAACGCTGTGTTTTGTGGTGTATCCGAGTATGCTGCACCACGGTATAGGGTAGTGGCGAATTCGGGTTTGGCGACTTTGATTTTTCATATTCTAAGGCGGACGACACCGGACAAAATAGGTATAAAAATTGGCAGTGTGATTTTGGATGGTATGACGGAATCAGATGAATTTCATAACCTGGTTAACGTTCAATCCTTACGACATCGGACCATACGGTG
>CAVHWG010000025.1:0-6893 GCA_963639645.1 Firmicutes bacterium TM09-10
TCCTTTGGCAACGATTGGAATCAGGCTGATAATACTCGATACATTATTTACGATCGAAGAAAAGTATGTCTGATACATAACCACTTCTCCAACCGAAATCTTTCCTCTGACGGCAAGACATCCGGTAAAGCCCAGACAAAGTACCTGAAACACCTGAAATGTCACCCAGCTGATGGACGAAAAATACGTCTGTACCATATCAAGCTGCAAACCTTTCGTTGCAACCTGTTTCAGCTGTGTCTGCATGCGTGATGTTTCCTTTTTTTCCAGCGCATGTGCTCTGGTCACCGGAATCATCTCTACCATTTCCATAACCTGTACCGAAGTTTCTTCCATCTCCTGTCTGAAATCAGAATTATACCGCTTGATCTTAGCACGGAAGAAAGCCATGATCAGTACCGCAAGCGGAACGGTTGCCCCAAAGAAAGCAAACACAATACGATCCTTCGTTAAAACGATTCCGAGAGCGACGACCACATTTAATAATATGGAAAGCATCGTAATAAATATCTGCGAGGAAAGCGTCTCAACCTGTTCCACATCTCGCATAATCTTAGACTGAAGCCGGCCGGATTCCATCTCCTTGTGATATGCAATGGAAAGCTGCTGCAGCTTTCTTACCAGGGCACTCCTGAGATCTTTCTCTACATTTCGTATCGTCTTTGCATAGAGCCACGTATGAATATAATTTGTCAGAATATTCTGCAGTACCATAACGATCATGAACACTGCGTTCAGCCAGATCGTGCGTATGGCGCCATCCGGCCGCTTCGTCGCCGCATCAATAATATTGGCGGTCACGATCGGAAGAATCCAGACCGGAGAATGTTTGCAGACAAAAAATACAATGGACCAGAACAGTTCCATATAATGTCCGCGATACAACAAAATCAAGGTTTTCAGACTACTATTACGGTTTCTGCGAAACAGCTCCGCATAATCATTTTCCGATTGTTCACATTCAATCGCCTGTTCATATTTATCCTTCATATGCACTAACTCTCCTTCTTCCGATAGAATTCATTTACTACACGTTCTGCCGGTTTTGCATAAATTTCGTAATCAAGGTGACGGTTTGCCTGACTCTCCGGATACAGATGATCCGTCCATGACCAGAGTGCATGTCCGCTTACCCAGTCACGCTTCTTACATGCCTCGAACATAGCGCGATACCACCGGGCCTGTCCGTTTAAGTCCGCCGGACCGCGTACCGTCCAGTCATTCGGGACCGCCGGCGAACCGGCAACCGACATACATCCGCACTCCGCAAAAAAGAAGGGTTTGTCATATTTCTTTACCACTTTCTCGATACGGTCAAGCTGATTCTCCCAATCGTCGATCGGATAATATCCGCTCGATGAGATAACATCCACACAATCCCACCATTTCACATTGTGTTCCTGATATTTGTCCGTATTGTAAGAAACAGGCCCCTTAAATTCTTTTCGGATCTCCGCGATCGTCTGTCTCCACTCGCTCTCGCGGCGCTCCGACATCACCATCTCGCAGCCGGCAATGTGCATCTCACAGCCCGTCTCCTGCGCGATCGCAGCGTAATGGTTCTGAAACTCCATATAAGAAGCAAACCAGCTTCCCCACTTTGGCTCACAGACAACATCTTCATCAAAAAAGTTGATATGCGCTCTCCATGTTCCGTTTTTACAGTTTGCGGTCGGCTTTAACGCAACGCGAAGCCCCAGTGCATGCGCATATTCGATCATCGACTTCAACTCATCATCCGTCATCGTTGCCGGAGAAGTATAACAGATTTCTTCCGACTGCGGGGTATCCTGTAATCCGTTCGGAGCCAGAATCACAAAATTGGCATTTGTGTTTTCTTTCATCGTCCGAAGACTCTCCCTTGTACTCTCCTTTGAAAAACTCCCTGCCGGTGCAAACGGTGCAAATGTCACACCACAGATATATTGTAATTTTTCCATCATAAGACTCCTTTATCTTTTTTGTATCGCCACTATATCATTTTTCGCCTGTTGCAGATAGAACAAAACAGTGCTAAAATTGTAAAAACCTATTCTCGGAGGAAATTATGAATTCTTTGTTTGAATATACCGACCGGCTGAAAAGTCCTTATGAATGCTTTATTTACGATACTGCAGTCTATGGTCTTCCCGTGCATCCACACTGGCACTACTTTATGGAAATTATCTATATGATCGAAGGCACCGCCATCATGAATTGTGATGAAACATCTCACGTGGCAGTCCCCGGAGATCTCATTCTTTTTCTTCCCTATCAGGTTCACGCGATCTACGGTGTCTCAAATCAGACGGTGCGCTACTATGTATTCAAGTTTGATCTCGGCACACTCAGTTCTGAGAGCGGAATGCATTTTCAGGCGCTGTTCCAGAACGCTCGCGGCAAAGATACCGCTCCGCTCTATTTTCCCGCCGGTGAACTTGATCCGGACCGCCTGCAATCCGTTTTCAAGACCGGTTACCATGAAGCCACGCAGCAGAATTACGGTTTTCACAACATGCTGCAAAACCAGATCAGCAGTCTGCTCATACTGATTCTGCGAAGCTGGCAGCAAAACGGATTCGACACAGAATGTATTCATACGATCCGGGAAGAAGAAAGCATCTACTATATTACCGAATACATTGACCGGCATATACAGGACAACCTCAAAGTGGAATTCCTGGCAAAGCGCTGCCATATGAGTTATCCGTACTTTGCCAAGTGTTTCCGTGAACTATACGGTCAATCCTGCAAGAAATATATGGAATTTGTCCGCATGTGCAAGGCAGAGGATCTCCTTATTTCTACGGGACTGGATCTAAACTACATCAGTCAGGAGACCGGATTTGCAGACTGCAGCCACTTTATCAAAGCCTTTAAACAGAAAAACGGTGTCACTCCGAAACAATATCGAAAGCAACACCGTAACCTGCCATAATATTCTGTTTTTAAATCAGTGAAACCTTTATCCCGATATAATCAAACTCTTTTTTGATATCATCCTCCAGATGTGACGACATGATCACCGAGCAATCCAGCACTTCCAACTGCTGCCGCAGGAGACGATAAAACTCCTTGCGAAAGATCGGGTCCATACCTGCTGCCGGCTCATCCAGCAGAAGAAGTCTCGGTTTATGTGCGAGCGCAAATGCAAGCTGAAACTTCATATTCTCCCCGCGCGACATGTTCTCAATAGTTCGTGCCGTGGTAAGATTCATCTGTTCCATCAACGATGCAAACCGATCCATATCAAATGTGTCGTAGAAGCCGCCAAGCATCTTTGCATTCTCTCTCGCACTCTTCTGACGCAGAAACAAACGATCCTCGGATACAAAACCGATCCGGTTCATCGACCATGCGTGATCCTCTGCGATATCCGTTCCGTCCAGATAAAAGTTTCCGCGATACTGCTTCTTTTCCTCCATAATATAGCGGAAAAACGTTGTCTTTCCGGCGCCGTTCTCACCGATGATTCCCATAATATAGCCACTCGGGAGTTCAAAATCCACATTATGCAGAGCGAATCTTCCTTTGCCGAGTAACGCCTTTTTCCCGTGTACCTGCTTTGCAGAAAAAATAATGTTCTCCATCCTACAACAATCCCTCCAGCATCTCGCGAATATCATCCTCTGTCAGCCCCGCCTGCTTTGCAAGTGTGATCCACTCCTGCAGACGCTTTTCCAGTTCCATCAGCTGCTTCTCGTGCAGATAATCCGTGTTGTATTTGCACACGTAAAATCCCTTGTTGGAGACTGAGCGGATCAGCCCCTCCCGCTCCAGCTCCTCATACGCACGCTTCGTCGTGATCACGCTGACACCGATGTCCGCCGCCAGTCCGCGGATGGACGGCAGCGCCTCGTCCGGCTGCAATTCGCCGGATATGATCTGGTTCTTGATCTGATTGACGATCTGCTCATAGATGGCATACGTTCCGTGCGGTTCAATGACAATTACCATTCCCATGTCTCCTCCTTCGCTGCCAGTTCATAGACGGCAAGTTTCTCTCGGATTCCGCCCCAACGCTTGTGGATTGCAGCAGAAAGCGGCGCGTAGATGACAAGATAGATTACAAGCGCGATCCAAAATTCCACATTCGTGATCTCAGAAGAGCAGATACTGATCATCACGCAGCCTGCAAAAACACTGAGCACCGTGATCGGACCGTTAAAGTAACTCATCTGCCCATAGGCAGCTCTCGACGCATTATTTCTCCAAACTAGTCCGTCGTTTGTGGTCCCGATACAATAGGACATAAAGAACACCGTTACCAGTTGCAGGATCACGCCTTTTATCATCATCGGTTCTATAATCAGGAGAATGATATCGATCACCGCGCACAACGCAAGCGGCAGCCCCACCTTAACATTTAACATTCTCCGGATATATTCCTCACGCATTTCCTTCGATCCCGGAACCAGATACAGTATCGGCGGCAGGACGCTCGTGTGTGCGGTTGCCGCAAACATAGCCAGAACCATCGGCAGAATGAGCCAGATATACAGGATTCCGTCCTCCAGGCTGCTTAATGCAAAAGACGAAGCCAAGGATCCAAACAGGATCGTATAAAAGATGCTTCGCAATACCTGATTGCGTTTCCTGTATTCCAAAAAATATTCTCTGATTACATTTTTATATTTGATTGCTTCTTCCATACTCCGCTCCTTTCGCCAGATAATACATCAGTTCCTCCGTGTCCGGTTCCCACACCTTAAGTATATGATCATATTCCATATGACTGCTATGCCATACCAGAGCGTTACAGCTCACCGATGTCTCCTCCATATAGATCAGCCGCTCCCCGAACGTTTTCAATCGGAAGCGTTCACCCGCCACCATCCGGTATGCATCGCGGACCGACTCGATATCTCCGTACAACAATTGTTTTCCATTCTTCAGGAACAGCAGGTAATCAGCAAACCGGTCCACATCCGAGGTAATATGCGTCGAGAGGATCACACTCTTCGTTCCGTCCGCGGTAAATTCTCTTAAGATCTGATGGAACTCCTCCCGGAATGTCTGATCAAAATTCGCACTCGGCTCATCAAGCAGCAACAGCTTCGGATGATGCGCGAGCGCAAAGGCAAACGCAAACTTTAGCTTTTCACCCTTGGACAATTTCCTGTATTTTCTCTTCTCATCCAACCGGAACCGCTTAAAATACGTTTCAAGCAGTGCCTCATCATAATTTTTATAGTATCTGCCGTAATGCCGGCTGTTCGCGATCAGCGAATCCCTATCATCGAACCATTCCTCATGAAACACAAAACCGATCTCCTGCTGCAGATCCATCTGATTCGCACGGTACTCTTTCTCCTGTATCGAAACGGTTCCGTCATACTCATACAGTCCCGCCAGAATATTTAAAAGCGTTGTCTTTCCCGCGCCGTTCTCTCCGATCAGCCCGCAGATATAGCCTGCCGGGAGTTCAAAATGGATGTCCCGTAATGCAAACGAACTGAATCGCTTGGATAGGTTCTCGGTTTTGATCATTGTCTGTTCCATGCTTTTACCCCGTATTTCCGTTGGTGTACCGTTTTATTGTTATAGTGTATATATGTATATACGCATATATACACTATATTATTTTATTTGTCAACGAAAAAACCTCGAAACATCCGCTTCAAAAGCTGACATTCCGAGGTTGATTCAAAATTTATATTTATCACTCATATAAGTCCTCATAAATCTCAAGTACCTGCTGCTCATCCAGCGGTATATAATTGTTGGCTGTCAACCGCCCCTGCTTTGTCACAACAATATGGGCAAAACCGGGCAGTTCCTCTCTTTGCACACCATACGCATGAAGAGATTTCTTAACGAGGATCTGATCCAGCAGACTTTCCAGTTTTTCGTAACATTCCGCCTCCGGACAACCAAGCAATTCCGCGAGCATATGATTGAGGATCTGTATCTTTCCGTCCGGTTTCAATCGGTTGTACGCCTTAAACACTCCGGTAAAGATCACATAATTCGCCTCACCGTGTGGCACATGATATGCCCCGGAGAAAGGCATACTCATCGCATGTACGGCCGCGCAGCCGGCATTCGAGAATGCAATGCCGGCATACGTGCTTGCCAGCATAAAATCTCCAATGATCGAAGGCCGGATTTCATCACCTTTTGCCGCAATCTGCCTGTATCCCTGCAGGATCAGGCGGATCGCCTCTTTGGAGAACATCTCGGTAAAAGGCGTTGCCTTCGGCGACATAAAGGATTCGATCGCATGGATGAGTGCATCGATCGAACTCGTTGCAAAAAATCGCTGCGGGAGTTTCTGTAACAATTCCGGGATGATAACTGCATAGTCCGTGTATTCTTCATCGGTCTGCAAACCGAGTTTGGTTCCTTTGCAGGTCATATCGATAACCGAAACACTTGTCACTTCGCTTCCCGTCCCACAGGTCGTCGGTACAATGACAAGTTCCTTTACCTTATGCGTCGCAATCTTCTTATCAAACAGATCTGCAAGCGGAAGAACATCTTTTTGCACCAGTAATTTAGCAACATCAATAATACTTCCTCCTCCAACTGCAATCACACGGTCAAACACAAGCGGAGCAATATCACGATACAGTGCTTCCACCATCTGATCCGTTGGTTCTCCTTTGCCGTATGATTTCAGATAAACCACCGTTGCCTCGTCGGCGTATACATCCATAAAGCCCTCATAATACGATGGATTTGTCAGGATCAGATCGCGCGCTCCCACATGGAACGCCTCACAGAATTCTTTACAGGAATCAATCATACAGATTCTGGGAACAACTCTGAATTCTTTCATTTGCTCAACTCCTTAATTCCCTCTTCCATAATCGCAAAACCTGCTTCCAACTGTTCGTCCGTGATCACAAGCGGTGCCAGAAAACGGATACAGTTTAAGTAGGTTCCCGCATTCTCAACGATCAGACCGTGTT
>CAVHWG010000026.1:0-10772 GCA_963639645.1 Firmicutes bacterium TM09-10
GATTGATCCAGATTGCCGTCTCAATCGCCAGCACCAGAAGTACCGGAAGTACAACCGAGCGGAATGTCAAAAGCAATACGATAAATACGGCAGCGATTGCTACGAGATTGACCTTGACCATATCGCTGGTGACCGTATCCATGAGATCGTAAGTCGATACGCCCTCTCCCGCTAAATACCACTCATCCGGATAATATTTCTGTGCCGTGTCGCGGATCGTCTCAACAAGGTTGAACATTGCATCACCCTCATACTCCGCATCGACAGAAAGAACCATTCTTGTATATTTATCCGAGCAAAGCTTCGAATAAGTTTCCTCGTCCAAATAACTTTCCGGAATCTCCATGCCAACCGTGTCCACATACGAGAGGATTCCGGTCACCTGCGGAATGTCATGTAAGGCATCCGACAATTCCTTTTGCGTTGCCTTGTCATCCTTTGGCACCATCAGGACGTATGTATCACTTTTTCCAAAGATTGATTCAATCTTGGCGGTGTCCGCACCGGTCTGCGTCTTCTCATTGAAGATCTTCGATGCTCCGAAATAAAAGCTGTTCGAATTCGATGCCAGATACGAAGGCACGATCAACATAAAGAATAAGATCAAAACCGGAATCATCACACGCTGTACCGCTTTGCCGAACTTGCGGAAAGAAGGTACAAACGGTCTGTGCTGTAACTTATCCAGCCACTTGTAGGTTGCAAGGATCAGGCATGGCATAAAGGTAAATACGGTGATCAAACTGATTGCAATACCTTTTGCAAGTGCGCGTCCCAGATCCGGTCCGATCTGAAACTGCATCAGACACAGTGCCAAAAAGCCGATGACTGTGGTCAGACCACTCGATAAAATCGAGGAAGTCGACATCGTGAGCGCTTCGATCATCGCGGTCTTCGGATCATCATATTCTTTCCGGCATTCCGTGAAGCGGTGGATCAAAAATACCGAATAGTCCATCGACACCGCAAGCTGTAAGATGGTTCCTGCAGCGTTGGTTACAAAGGAGATCTCGCCGAAGATCAGGTTCGATCCCGCATTGATCATGATCGCCACACCAAGTCCCACCATGACGATCACCGGCTCAAACCACGAATCCGTAGTCAGGATCAATACTAAAATAACAAAGATGACAGCGATCACGGAGATCTTGGAGATCTCGCTTACGGTACTGACGGTCGCTGCTGCTGTCGATACCGCACTTCCGGTCATCGCATTGTCATCGCCGATGATCTCCCGGATGTCACTGACCTCTTCAGTTCTCTTATCCCTCTCGATTGTGACGGAAAACAATGCGTTTCCGTCCTTGTAATAATTCTCGACGGTATCCTGATCCTGCATCTCCAGCGGCTCATCCACCAATACCGCATCATCGAGCCACGTCACATCGGTCACACCGTCCACATCCGCGATCAGTGCCTTATACTGCAAAGCTTCCGGTATCGTCACATCCGCTACCATCACTCGCGCATTCGGCACGCCGCCGTCAAATTCTTCATCCATCAGATCAAGTGCCACGGTACTTGCACTGTCCTCCGGCAGATAATCGTTCATATCGTAATCCACGGAAACGAGCAGCTTGCAGAATGCGGTAATGATGAATGCCGTCGCAAAGATTGCAAGAACCAGTTTCGTGTGATTGACGATCCATGTGTAAAATTTTCTCATCTCTCGATTCCTTTCTTATTTTTTCTTTATGCTTCATTCTGTAACTGCGCCTGCAGGACACCGTGAAGTTCGTAGATATCTTCCCTTCCGACCAGCCCGACACTTCTCAGCTGCAGATGAATCTCATTCTCTTCCTTCGCACCGCTTCCCCGGTACGAGATCGTTCTGATCCGCGTCTGAAGCGTTCCCGTGATATCGATCTGCCCATCCTGCACATATCCGGTAAAAGGCGTCACATTCCCAAACAGCTTCATACAACCGCTGACCTTGTCATCCATAAACTCAAGTTCCATCGAGCCCTTTCGGATTCCGAGCGGAACTTTGACTTCAATATCATATTTTTCAATCATCGGATCACCTCCTGTCGAGACTGATTATAGGCAATGATCCCCCTGATTCCACGGACAAATCACGCAAAATGTGCAAATCCGGACAAATCGATGAAATTTGTTGGTCAAATGGGTAGAAAAAAGAATTGCCTATTTCATGGATAACTGTATAATAAACTTAAGAAAATACGAAGAAAGAGAAAACGATCATGACACACGAAGAAACTTCTTTACAGACAAAAAAAAAGCTTTGTGCCTCACTCAAAGAGATCATGAAGCACAAACCATTTTCCAAGATTACGGTCAGCGAACTGATCAAAGACTGCAATGTCAACCGCAAAACCTTCTATTATCATTTTGAAGACATCTACGGGCTGCTCAAGTGGATGCTCGAACAGGAGGCGTTCGAGGTTGTCCGCCAGTTTGATGTGCTCATCGACTACGAGGATGTCTTCAACTTCGTCATCGATTATGTCGAGCAGAACGCTTACTTTCTCAACTGCATCTACGATTCCGTCGGAAGAGATGAGTTGAAACGCTTTTTCTATCAGGATTTCATCGGTATCACGAAAAATCTGGTCCGCGAATGCGAGCAAAAAGTCGGTGTCACTGTCAGTGACGATTTCCGTTTCTTTCTTTGCAACTTCTACACGGAAGCGTTAGCCGGAATGCTCATTGATCTCTTTCAGGATCCGGAAATGCTTGACCGTGCCAAGATGTTCGGTTATATCGAAGTCATCATCATGAATTCCCTTCCTGCGGTACTCCGCTCGCAGAATACCGCAAAATAAGGAATTTACAGATCTATCTACTGATATTTCCACTGCTCCGTCTCAAGCTGTGTCTCGATCATATGCCGGTAGATACTGTCCTTTCTTTTAAGTTCCTGCGGGGTTCCCTGCTCCGCAACGACACCGCCTTTTAACACAACGATCTTGTCGACACCGTCAACCGTGCGCATGCGGTGTGCGATAATGAGAACCGTCTTGTTCTCGATCAGCTTCGAGATCGCCTCCTGAATGACCGACTCGTTATCCACATCCAGCGATGCAGTCGCCTCATCCATGAGGATGATCGGCGCGTCTTTTAAGAATGCACGCGCGATCGAGATCCTCTGGCGCTCGCCTCCCGACAACTCGGAGCCGTTCTCCCCGATCATCGTATTCCAGCCATCCGGAAGCTTCTCGATAAACTCCGTACAGTTGGCAAGTTCTGCGGCAGCCATAACTTCCTCGTCCGTCGCATCTTTCTTTCCGATCCGGATATTTTCCATCACCGTATTGTTAAAAAGCGTCACATCCTGGAACACGATCGAATACAGTGACAACAGGCACTCCGGATCAATCTCCGACACATTCATGCCGCCGACCGTGATCCGACCCTTATTGCAATCCCAGAATCTTGCCACAAGTCTTGTCACCGTTGTCTTTCCGCCGCCGGACGGTCCGATCAGCGCGGTCACGCAGCCCTGCTCAGCGGTAAAACTGACATCGGATAAGATTTCATCCCCACTCTCATAAGAGAATCCGACATGGTCAAACACGATATCATATCCCTGATTCGTCAGCTCGCTTTTTCCGGTCTGCTCCTCATGGGAAAGGATCTCATCCATGCGGTCGCAGGTTGTATCCATGCTGATGATTGCCGACAGATTCTGTAACGCGATCTGCAGCGGCTCATACATTCTTGTCACCACAAGCAGAAACATGAAAAACGTCAGTACACTGATCTCGTTTTTAATCAGAAGCGCGCTCCCGACCACGGCGACCGTTCCGATACCAAGTTTTAAGATCATCTGTGCCGAGCACACATACGCTGCATTCTTAAATTCCAGAACGATTGCATTCTTCTCGACATCCTTGATCTTCTTGTTCAGACCCTTCATATAACTTTCCGTCATATTGTTCGAACGGATATCACGGATCGTCTCAAGTCCTTCCTGCACGCCGTCCTGACATGCAAGATGGTAGGCAACCGTCTTCTTCTGCACGTCTTTTAAGCCTTTTCTTGAAGTCAGCACAATGATGAAAGCGATCGGCATCACCCAGATTGCCGCAAGCGCCATCTTCCAGTTGAAGAAAAACAGGCTGATCACGATGAGCGTGGTCGAGAGCATCGAACCGACCAGTTCCGGAATCCAATGCGAACTTGCCGTCTCAATGCGGGCACAATCCGCCATGATCGCGTTGGTCAGATCTGATAAATCTTTCTTTCCGAAGAACGACAGCGGAAGTTTTCTTAATTTCTCAGCCAGTGACCGACGCCGGATTCCGCTCTCCACATATGTTGCGAAGAACGTTGCCTTGTACTGAAAGTAAGTTGTAATCGCGATCAATGCAAACACAACAATGATTCCGCCGATAAAAAGCCCCAGTCTTTCCTGCGGCACTCTTCCGTCCAACAGGTACGAGGTCAGCCAGTAAAGCAGTCCGACCGGAAGCATCAAAACAAGGTTTGCGATCGTCACGGTCGCAAATGCCCAGACCATCTTCTTCGCACCGTTATCCGACAGTGCATATCTGTGTTTTAAATATTCGATCATTACTTGGCACCTCCCTTTTGTACCTGCCAGTTGACAGACTTGTTATATTCCTTCCACATGTGCGCATAGATTCCGCTTTCCGCAAGCAAGTTCTCATGCGTGCCGGATTCTGCGATCTTACCATCCTTTAACACATAGATCCGATCCGCACCCGTAACCGTTGACAGGCGGTGTGCGATCATGATGACCGTCTTATCCTTCGCCAGATTCTCAAACGCACGCTGCACCAGACGCTCGTTATCCGGATCGGCAAAAGCCGTCGCCTCATCGAGAATCAGGATCGGTGCATTCTTAAGAAACGCACGGGCGATGGAAAGGCGCTGCATCTCTCCGCCGGAGACGAATGTTCCCTTCGATCCGATAATCGTGTTGACACCCTGCGGAAGTTTTTCGATGATGTCGCTGCACTGTGCATTTTTGAGTGCCTCCATCACTTCCTCGTCCGTGGCATCCGGTCTGCCCATGCGGACATTCTCCAAAATACTCATCTTAAGAAGCTTGCTGTCCTGAAATACATAGGACACGCGGTTCATCAGTTCATCGGTATTGATGTTCTTGACATCCACGCCGCCGATCGCGATACTGCCGCTTTTGACATCCCAGAATCGTGCGATCAGCGATGCCAGTGTCGTCTTACCGCCGCCGGACGGTCCGACCAAAGCGATATGCGCGCCCGCCGGAATGTCCATCGAGATACCGTCGATCGCGTTGCCCTTCGACTCGTCATAGGCAAAGGTCACATCCTTTAATACCACGGATGCATCCTTAATCTCCTGTCCGTCGGTCACGTTCGGAAGTTCCTTCTGACCTAAAACGTCATCCATACGATTGATGGCATCCTCCACGACCATCTGTGTTTCTCCGGCATACGCCACCTTCATCAGGGTTGTCGTAAGCACGGTCGTAATCAGTATATAAAAGATCAGATTCAATACAAATGTATCGGTCACGGTATTTCCGCCGAACACATAATCCGCAACAATGAGTGCCGCAAAGATACCGTTGCATAACACGGTAAAACAGATCATCGGAAGCATCATCGCCTTGGTATAATCGAGTGTCCACTTCTCATAATCATCGATTGCCGACTTGAAACGCTTAAACGAGAAGATCGTCTGACCGAATGTCTTAAGTACAGGCACACCGCGGATATATTCCACTGCCTCGGACGACATCGTCTCAAGCGAATTCTGATACTTTTTCACATCTTCTGCCATCTTCGGTCCCATCATCAGTGAGCCCATGATCAGAAATGCAAGAACTGCCGGAATCAGACTGAGCAGTCCGAGTCTCCAGTCAAATACTGCCATCATCACAAGAAGTCCGACCGGCGTTGCCCGCGATACGACTTTATCCGGCAGATTATGTGCAAGGAATGTCTCCGTCGCCGCCGAACACTCCGTAACAACTTTGCGGATCTTACCCGATCCTTCCGCCTCCACATAGCCAAGCGGCAGGCGCATGATATGCTCCATCATCCTCGTTCGCATATTCGCCTGCACACGGAATGCCGCCTTGTGGGAACACAGCAGCGCTGCAATGTAAAATACCATCGAAAGCAGCGCAAAACCGACCGCCTGCCATCCATACGCGGTAATATGTGTCGCTTTCGAGAAATCCGGCCTCACTTCAAGGATTTCCCTGATGATCCGCCAGACATCGTAGAATGGGATCAATGCGATCCACGCACTGATTGCTGCCAAAACACAGGACGCATAAGAAAAATACTTGTGATTTCCTGCGATCTCCATCAGTCTCGACATCGCGCTTTGCTTTTTTTCTTTCATAAAGTTTCTCCTCACTTGTGTTAGCATGCACTAACTTATGATTTATTTTTTAGCAGTATGTCCTTGCGGATCATACTGCTAATTTACACGATCAGATACCGAGTACCGCTCTCCAGCCGGCATAATTGAATTTCTCGACATCCTGCATATACGCACAGGCCTCCTCATAGGTCTTGTCATGTGTCAGCACCTCATAGACATACTGCCATCCGGTCCGGCAATGCACATGAAGGAAAAAGTCATCCACCCGCTTTCCGTCTTTGCCGAACTGTGCAGCAAATTTCCGGTAATATCCTTCCTCGATCGATGCCAGCCGATCAAAAAAATCCTCATATTCTGTCCCTGCAGACTGGCAGAAGATCAGCTTGAATTCTTTCTTGTGTTCGAAAATATAGTCGAGCACCATATTCGTTCCCTGTGTGCCCTCCTCGATCACATTCTCGACATCCAGTGCTTCCGTGGCTCTGCCGATACTCTCCAGATACAGATTCATCAGTCCGTCCGCCGCGCCCTGCACGACCGCCCGAAAAAGCCCCTCTTTATCACCGAATCTCGTATAGATGGAATTCGTACTCACGCCGCTCGCCGCGGAAATTCTCCGCATACTCGCATCCTTAAATCCATACTGCAGAAATTCATTCTTTGCACTCTCGATCAATGATTCGGTCACACCGACTGCTTCATGTCTCATTCTTATCTCCTTTTTGTAACATCGTTATTATAACACTGTTATTTTATTAAATCAACACATGCAAACAAGTAAAAATTATCAGTAAGTGAATTGTCTCCATGATCAAAAATATTGTAATCAAAAACCCGCTTTACGAAGTCCCTCACAGGGAATCCATAAAACGGGTTTCTTTTATTTCACTGCTTTTCTCTTAGCTGAATCGCCTTAGCGCATCCTACATATTATTATCGCTTCTTAAAACGAATGCACTTGTCAGTTCATTTAAGGACTCAGACTGTGCGGAAAGCTCCTGGCTTGTAGCAGAACACTGCTCGGATGCTGCGGAGTTGGACTGTACAACATCGGAAATCTGCTCGACACCCTTCTCAGCCTCTTCCATTGCCTTTGCCTGCTGAGCGGAATTCTCACTCAATGTCTTAGCGGACTGAGCAACTTCCTTGATTCCGACAACAACACGCTGCATAGACTCGGTTGCATTCTTGGCAGCTTCATTACCAGCCTCGATCTCATGTAAAGCACCCTCTATCAACTGTCTTGTATCAACTGCAGACTTTGCACTCTGATCTGCAAGGCTTCCGATCTGCTCCGCAACGACTGCGAATCCTCTTCCGGCCTCACCTGCACGGGCAGCCTCGATTGCAGCATTCAGTGATAACAGATTCGTCTGGCTTGCAATATCCTCAATATCGGAAATAATGGTTGCGATCTTCTGAGAAGTCTCATTGATACGATCCATAGCTTCCATCATTGCTTCCATCTCTGCACGGCTCTGATCCGCCTCATCCGCATACTGTCTTGCACTCTTATATGCAACAAGAAGATCCTCGGATGTCTGCTCTACACTGCTTGTGATCGTCTCGATCGTAGCGGTCAGCTCCTCTACTGCTCCTGCCTGCTCGGTTGCACCCTCTGCAAGTTCCTGTGAAGACTCTGCAAGGTTCTCGGAACCGGCACGTACCTGTCCGGATGCCTCTGCAACTTCGCGGAGTGTTGTATTCATCTTGCGGTTCATCTTGCGCATTGCATCCTTTAATGCAACGAACTGTCCGACATACTCATTTTCAATCTTGGTTCCGACTGTGTAATCACCGTCAGCCATAGCACCCATGATCTCACCTGCATCGGTGATGATACGGTCAAGTGTGTCTGCCATCGCTTTGGTCTCGTCGATCATCTCGGCAATCTCATCTCTGATCTCAACCTCCGGGAACGGGCTGCTAAGATCACCCTGAGCGAATGTCTTAAGACGTCCCTGTAACTCCTTAAGAGGCTTCTCGATTCCGATTGCGATCTTGTTTCCAAGTTTTCTTGCGATAATGAAGGATACGATAAGGATCAGGATCATAGCGATCACAAGAATCCACTTTACAACACGGAGTGTCACTTCAAGGGAATCACCCTTTGTCACATTCAGCTCCAGGAATGATACGAAATCACTGTAGATTGTATCGTACTTACCCTTTAATTCTTCATACTCCTGTGTCTGTGCCTGAGAAGAAGCACCCGGATCGGTTGTACTTCCTGCTTCGAGGATTGAATCGCTGAGTGTCCAGTAATCATCCAGTTCACCGGCGATCTTGTCATAGATTTCTCGTCCCTGCTGGGTCACGGCAATATCTTCGATATCTTCAAAATATCCCTGAAAAGCTTCTTTTTTCTGTGCATACGTATCCTGCATATCCGAAATTTCATCGTGATCTACATATCCGACTGCCGCACGGAGCGAACTTCTCGACTCGGATAAAGCAACCATCGCTTTACCGATATCACCCTGTGAGAAACCGTAGTTTTTCAACGCACTCTCATATAGCGATGTCATCGTAAATACTGCAATGATTCCGATGAGCGCCGCGCATCCTAACATGACCGAAACGATCGTAAATGAGGTCTGAACACGCTGTCGCACATTTTCATGTTTGATTTTCTGTACTTTGTCTTTTGTTTTACCCATATTTCCACCTCATCTTAATAACCAACCCCTACTTGGCCTTTTTGTATCATATATTTTTATGCTACTCTTTTAACGCTAAAATAACAAGTCTTTTGCCGCAAATTGTGCTAATTTTTTGTCTTATTTTACCAATATTCGTTTCTGTTTGTTATTTTTTAGAAATATTGTTTCGTCTTCCGCTGTCTGTTCTAACCGCCGAACAGTCAAAATCCGGGTTGAATGCATAGTAATTTTTACTGTCGAGCTCCTCCTGTACCATGCGAAGAGCCTCACCAAACCGCTGAAAATGCACGATTTCCCGCTCTCTCAAGAAACGAATCGGATCCGCCACATCGTGATCGGTCGCAAGGCGGAGAATATTGTCATAGGTCTTGCGTGCTTTCTGTTCCGCAGCCATATCCTCGACAAGATCCGCGATTGCATCGCCACTGCACTGAAATTCGCAGGCATTAAACGGAACCCCGCCGGCCGCCTGCGGCCATACCCCCGCTGTATGATCGATATAATACGGGGCAAAGCCCGCCGCCTCCAACTCTTTTGCCGACAATCCTTTCGTGAGCTGTCTTACGATCGATCCGATCATCTCAAGATGCGCAAGTTCCTCTGTACCAATATCGGTAAGCAGCCCCGCCACGCGCGGATTCGCTGCTGAAAACCGCTGCGAAAGATAGCGCATGGAAGCACCTAATTCGCCGTCCGGACCGCCGTATACCAATAGCATATGACGAAAATAGGAAGGAATAGGTTCGCCCTGCTCCTTCCTATTATATTATTCCTATCCGAGAATTCCCGCAACAATAGCCGCCGCCATCTTTTTATAATCATACAGATCTGTGTCGTCCTTATCATCCACGAAGCAGCACTCGATCAGCATGGCCGGAGAATTGGTTCGGCGCAGCACGTACAGATCCGTCCGGATCTTCACACCACGATTTTTAAATCCAAGAGCTTCAATCTCTTTGACAATCTTCTCTGCCGCCGGCTTCGCCGCGCTGGTTGCACTATACACATATACTTCCGTTCCGGTCGTCTTGCCGTTGCCTTTCTTGTCGCCCGCTCCGGCGTTGAAATGAATGGAAACATCCAGATCCACCTTATGCTTGTTACACTTCGTCACAATACGCTTCAGGACATCCGTCTGACTTGTTCCGTTTGTGCAGGTGCAATCATACACCGTATGGCCTTTCTTTCTGAGAAGCCGGATCACTTCCTTTTTGACCTTACGTGCTTCTGTGGACTCTTTGATCAGTCCGGTCGCACCGCAGGCGATCTTGCCGTCCGGGTTATGCCCGGCATGTACGTTAATTCTCATTCTACTCACCGTCCTTTACTTCCGGAAGTCCGGCGATCGATGTAAGCACGGATACCACACCAGCCACTACCGCCGCCGATACTGTCATTTTCCAATCAACCGCTGATACCACTGCCGCAGTGCCAATCACTGCAACTGCAGTCTGTGCCATAGTCTTAACCGCGCGGACTGATGCCGCTTTCATCCACTTCTGTGTGTCCACAGACACTTTAAATACACAATTCTTAAACATATCGCTTTCCTCTCTTTCTTATCTAATATACTGAGCAATCACCGCAAGAAATCCGGTGGTCAATGCACCGACGACCGTTCCGATGATTGTAGTTACTGCTGCTGATTTATACCGCTTAGCCTCCTCTACCGGCTCACGCTCCATCACATCTACGCGAGCGTCCATGCTGTCGATCTTCTCGTCCAATGCACACACGTTCTCGTTGGTGTGCTTTACTTCCTCAACCAGCTGCACCATCGTTTCACTCATGGTATGTATTTCC
>CAVHWG010000027.1:0-13699 GCA_963639645.1 Firmicutes bacterium TM09-10
AGAAAATTATGTACAAATTTTAGCAATGCGCAACATCGTTGTTCAGTGCGAAATAAAAATGAATAAAAAAAGAAACCCCGGTGAATACACCTGAGTTTCTCTCATTCAAGACATCTTATCAATTGTTACTTTTTCCCCTCGACAATTGCTTTTACCTCATCTGGATTCATTCCGATATAAATTGCAATCTGTTCAAAAGAGTTTCCATTGTCATACATAATCCGAATAATGTTTGCTTCTCCCTCCTTACCTCTTCATATAATTTGTAATTTGCTCTCACACTGGCCTGCATTTTGTAAATGATTCAATTGTAATTTTGAAAGTAAAAACATGATTCTATTATATTTGAATTAACTTGCCTTCCGCGTCAGTTCACCACGGATTGTGATAAAAAATGTATTAGATAGTAATGCTTTGCGCAAAGTTTAACATATAAATATTGAAATTGCAAGAAAAACGTGCGATGATAATATCATTATGAGCGAATACTATAAATTTTTTCAGAATAGAAAATGCGAATATTTTCCGTGCCACAAAGAAATTCCGGAGGAGGACTTTAACTGTCTGTTCTGTTACTGCCCGCTCTACACCCTGGGCAAATCCTGCGGTGGGAACTGCGAATTTCTGGAAAGCGGCATCAAGTCCTGCATGAACTGCGGTTTTCCGCATCATCGCAACAACTACGACAAGATCACCGGACGTTTTCAGGATATCGCAGCCGTTATGGCAAGATCAAATAAGGAGGACAACTCCCATGAAATGTGAACTCAGTCCAGGATTATCCTCCGGTAACTGGAAAGAATTCTGCGATCGCTTTCATTTTCCTGTGACCGACCTGCCACATATTCAGGCAATCTACGGAGCACTTCTACCTTTGGTCGAATGCTACGCGTATTACTCTGTAGATCAGGATCTGAAGGCTGTTACGCAACCGCATTATGCCTATGGATTTGTGTCACTCGGAAGCGGCATCGATGAGCTGTCGGATCTGTACCTGAATCACGAGCAGATTCAGGAGGCTTACATTGTAGACTGTCTCAGCCTTATGCTCTTATCGAGTGCATATGAAGAGTTTGCACATGTGGTTGAAGAGCAGACGAATCTGTATCTCACGGAATTATCCTTTCTCGGAGATACCTATTCCCTTGATCTTCTCCCTCAGATTTATCAGAATCTGGCACCGGATACCATAGAAATTACTGATGGAGATATGCTTCGCCCGCTCAAGACGGCGACGCTGATCCTGTGTCTGGATACCGCAAAAACAACGGATCCTAAGCAATTGTGCAATACATGTGCAAACTGCAGGAATTTTTCCTGTCCATCCAGGAAAGCTTCCGCATCGCCCCTTCCGCCTACCTACGGTGCGATGCAGATCTTTCACAAAAAATAGAAACGCAACTATTTTTCATCCGCAATCTGTTTTCCTGCGACATCCATATGATAATTTTCCCGCAGGATCAACTCGGAGATCGACACGATTGTATATCCTTTTTCCTCAAGCTGTGTGAGCATCGTATCCAGTGCTTCGGCTGTATACTTTGCTCCATTGTGGCAGAGGATGATCGCGCCCGGTCCCAACGCTTTATGATTGCATACGGTATCAATGATGGAGTCAACGCCGTAATCTTTCCAGTCCAGCGAATCGACCGACCACTGGATCGGATAGTAATTTAACTGATAAGCCGTCTTGATCACGGAATTATCGTATGCCCCGTAAGGCGGACGAAACAGAAACATCTCATACCCGGTCAGTTCTTTTACTTTATCATGAACACTCTGCAGCTCCAATTCTCTCTCCGACTGGGAAATGGTTGTCATATCATAATGATGCTCACTGTGATTACCGAGATCATGCCCTCTTTTGACCAATTCCTTTACACAATCCGGATTATCCGAAACCCAGCCACCCGTCATGAAAAAAGTAACCTTCACATTATGTTTATCGAGTATATCCATAATCTTAGGGAAATCCTGGGCGCCCCAAGCAGCATCGAAACTGAGCGCTACCTTATTCTCGGTCGTATCCACACAATAGATCGGCAGCTCCCGGTCTCCGACCGTTGCACTGGTCAGAAGGCTTCCGGTTGCCCGATACGAAACGAATACCAGACATGCAAAAAGAGCCACGCCAAGGAACCCGTAAAACAATCCCTTATGTGACTCTTTTTCCTTTTTGTTACTCCATATTTTACGCATATTGCACCTGAAAAAGAACTCTTGCTAAATTGTATTCTGCCTCAGGATGCATTATTACAAAACCACGAATTTCCGTGTCTCATCCGCTACACCAGCTCATCCGCTACACCAGCTCATCCGAACGCTCGATGAACTCTTTCACAACCTCAATGGACTGCAACGCCGCCTTCTCCGCAAAGGTCTGATAATCCATTGCTCCGCCCTCTCCGTCGGAAATCGAGCGAAGGATTGCAAACGGAACCTTGTTCACATAGCAGACATGTCCGATACTTCCGCCTTCCATCTCTCCGGCAATCGCATTAAAACGCTCATGCAAGAGTGCTTTCTGTGTCTCCTTGTGAAGGAACAGATCACCTGTTGCGATCGTTCCGACTTTATAATGGATGCCTTTATCCTGTAAGCATGAGCAGAGCAGTGTGCGCATCTTCTCGTCGCTTGGCAGGAATACCTGATTGAGCCCGGATAACAGACCGATCGGATCGCCCAAAGCCGAAGTATTCATATCATGCTGCACAACCTGATCCGCTACCGCAACATCCATGACACCGAGTTCCTTGCACAAAGTTCCCGCAACACCGATGTTGATCACACAGGCCACATTGAATTTTAAGATCATCGCCTCAGCACAGATCGCAGCGAATACTTTACCGATTCCGCAGACTGCCGCAACGACATCCCTGCCACCGATCGTTCCGCTGACATAGGTCACACCACTGTATTCCTCTGTCTTTACATTCTCCATGGATGCCTTAAGCTCGTCCACTTCCATCTGCATCGCACCGATAACACCTATTCTCATCTTATATATTCTCCTTTTCTTACACTTCCGGGTAAGTAAATTCCATATTGGTCTGTGCCTCAAGCACCTCCAAATACATCTTCGCTTCCATTCTTGCCGCCTCAAGGGACAGATTCTCATAATGTCCGCACTCGATCGCGGAAGCTCCGAACACTTCACCCTTATGATCTATGATCTGCTGCAACACTTCTTTCGTCATTGCAAACACGTCCTTCGGACTCTGCGCGCTTCGGACAAGAAGATAAAATCCCGTCTGGCAGCCCATCGGTCCAAAGTATACGACATCCTCTCCCATCTTTGAATTGCGGATGTAAGTCGCAAACATATGCTCTAAGGAATGCATGCTCGCATTGTCCATATAATCGCCGGCATTCGGCTTTCTCGTACGCAAGTCATACGTAATCACATCGCCATCCTCACGGGAAACGTAAAATCCCGGAACCAGCACATTATGATTGATCGTAAAACTCTTAATTCGATTCATATAATCCTCCTAAGCTATCTGCTTTTCAAACACATCCAGATACTCTGCAAAAACGCCAAGTGCATCATCCACCGGCTGAGGAGTACTCATATCCACACCGGCTGCAGCGAGCAGGTCGATCGGATCTTTTGACGATCCTCCGGATAAGAACTCCTTCACATAACGGTCCACTGCCGGCTGTCCCTCTTCCAGAATCTTCTTGGAAAAAGCAACGGCTGCCGAAAATCCGGTCGCATACTGGTACACGTAGAACGCTGTATAGAAATGAGGAATACGCATCCACTCATAATCGTTCTCGCTGTCCACAACCACGTCCGGACCATAATAAAGTACATTCAGATCATGGTATATCTTGTTGAGATCATCCTTGGTCAAACTCTCTCCCTGCGCGATTCTTTCATGAACGATCTTCTCGAATTCCGCAAACATCGTCTGACGGAACAAAGTCATTCTGAAATTCTCCAGATAATGATTTAAAATGTAATTTTTCTTATTCTCCTCAGTCTCATGCTCGAGCAGATAATGATTCAGCAGGCACTCGTTACAGGTGGAAGCCACTTCCGCAACGAAGATCCGATAACCGGAATATACGAACGGCTGTGCCTTGTTGGAATGGTATGTATGGATCGCATGGCCCATCTCATGCGCCAGTGTGAACATACTGTCAAGGTCATCCTGCTGATTTAAAAGCACATACGGATGTGTACCGTAAGCGCCCCATGAATAGGCACCGCTTCGCTTGTTTGCGTTTGCTACTACATCGATCCAGCCGTTGTCATAACCCTCACGAAGAATATCCGTATATGCCTTGCCCATCGGTGCAAGTGCCCTGGCAACAGTCTCCTTGGCCTCCTCATACGGAATATTCTGATCCACATCTGCCACAAGCGGCACATACAGATCGTACATATGAAGATGCTCCACACCGAGAATCTTCTTGCGCAAAGCCATATAACGGTGCATATCCGGAAGGTGGCGATGTACGGTCTCGATCAGATTATCGTACACACTCTCCGGAATATTACCCTCGCTCAGATGCATCGCACGAACACTCGAATACTTACGCATTTTGGCGAAGAAATTCTCCTGCTTTAAATTGCTGACAAAAATGGATGCCAGTGTATTTCCCCACTTTGCATAAGTGCCGTACAGACCGCGAAATGCCTCCTTGCGCAGGCTGCGATCCTTGTCATTTAAAAACTTAATGTAATTCGCATGCGTGATCTGAATGCGGTTGCCTTCCACATCCGTGATGGACGGGAACTTGATATCCGCATTGTTGAACATCGAGAAAATGTTCTCCGGACTTGCTGCAAGCTCGCCTGCTGCTGCAAGGATATTTTCTTCCTCCGCAGAAAGCGTGTGCGCTCTCTGACGTGTGATCACCTCGATCGAGCGGCGATACAGCTCCAGTTCCGGAACATCCTGATAAAATTTTGTGATCGTCTCCTCTGGAATCGCAAGGATCTCCGGATCCGCAAAACTGAGTGCCGAGAGCACTTCCACTCTCACAGACTCTGCCTTGGCTGCATACGCCTGATAATGTGTATCCGCCGTATCCTGATGGTAACTCTGGTTCGCGTACACATACATGCGGCTCATTGCATGCATCAGTGCATCTCTATCCTTAAAAAAGTCATACAGCATCCTGCCGCTCTCCGCCAGTTTTCCCTGGTAAGAAGTGATCTTTGCAGCCATACCACTGATTGCTTCCACTTCCTCTTCCCATTTTGCGTCCGACGCATACATATCGGTTAATTTCCATTTCAGCTCTTCCGGTACATCCGCACGTTGATATTGTTTTTTTTCTGCCATTGTCTTTCCTGCCATTGATCCTGATTTATTACTTTTTAATTAATGTTCCCATACCGCCTGTGATCTCGGCTGCATCCTTGTTCAGCTTCGTGATCAGAACGGAACGGATTGCAGACTCACCGATGAAATCGATTGCTGCCTCAATCTTCGGAGCCATCGTTCCTGCCTCAAACTGACCTTCCTCAAGGTACTTCTTTGCATCTGCGAGAGAAAGTGTATCCAGCTTGATCTCATCTTCCTTACCGTAGTTTAAGCATACTTTATCCACACTGGTGAGAATAACGAGCATATCGGCATCCAGAAGTTCTGCGAGCTTTCCTGCCGCAAGGTCCTTCTCGATAACAGCGCTCGCTCCCTGCAGACGGTTGTTCTGTGCAAGCACAGGGATTCCGCCGCCTCCGCATGCGATCACAACCTGATCCGCATCGGACAAAGCGGAGATCGCATCGATCTCAACAATATCCATCGGCTTCGGAGCTGCGATGATTCTTCGGAATCCGCCCTCCACTTCAGCCACATGGTTGCCTTTCTTCTCCTCTTCCTCAGCCTCTTCCTTCGTCATAACACGGCCGATCAGCTTCGTCGGATGGTAGAAAGCCTCATCATAGGGATCTACAACTACCTGTGTCAAAACAGTGGAAACTGTCTTATAGATTCCACGGTTCAATAATTCTGTACGGATTGCATTCTGCAGATCGTATCCGATATATCCCTGGCTCATAGCCGAGCAGACAGAGGTCGGTGTCGCGGTATACTCCGGATGGATGCGACAGAACTCGTTCATTGCCGTATGGATCATTCCGACCTGCGGACCATTACTGTGTGTGATGACAACCTGATAATCCTCACGGATGAAATCAGCAACTGCCTTTGCTGTACGAACAGCAGCCTTCTGCTGCTCCGGCAGCGTACTTCCAAGCGCCTCATGTCCGAGCGCGATCACAATTCTTTTTTTCTTCATACTTCCTCCTTATTTGCTCTAAGCGTTTCCGTAATATTTATGCCTCAAGGAATAATTTCCGGGAAATAAAATTGTAAACCGTGACCAGCATCGTCGAAAAGATCTTCGCCACTGCATAAAATACACGGAAAAATTCCACTGCAATCCACATGATCATCTGGTTTAAGGCAAGGCCCACAACACTTAACGCCACGAAGATCGCCATCTCCTGAAACTTATTCAGTTCATCCTTGCCTTTGAACACAAATCGCATGCTTAATATATAGTTTACCACAACGGATAGTGTGAAAGATATTGCCGAAGACAAAAAATAACCCAGACCCGAAGTCTCCGTCAGCAATATCATAACCCCATAATCAATAAAAAAACATAATGTTCCGACCAATCCGAATTTGCAAAACTGCAACAGCAGCTTCTTGATTCTCTTCATAATCGTCTCCTGCGAAAAATAGATTGCCCATATTGGACAATCTATTATATCGCATTTTGATTATTTTGTCTATTTATTGCTGGTAACTCCGGACTGGGATAAAAGTGTAACTTCTACCGTCTGTTCCTCGTAACCGTTTCCTAATCTCTCGAATGTAACCTTTACTTTCTGACCGGATTTGTAGTATGTCATGAGCTCCTTGAGCTGGCTCATGGTCGATACGGCCTGACCGTCAAAGGAAGTGATGATGTCACCCTGGCGGATGCCTGCATTCTCAGCGGCTGAACCGGATACAACCTGGTAAACATACACACCTTCCGGCATATTGTAAGCCTGTGCAACATCGGATGAGATATCCTGTCCCTGAATTCCTAAGAATGCCTGCTGGGACTGATCCACCTTCTCACGCTCGATCAGCTGCTCAATGATCGGCATTGCATCAGACATTGGAATCGCATATCCAAATCCCTCAACACTTGTATCAGAATACTTTGCAGAGTTGATACCGATGACTTCGCCCTGTGCATTTAACAGTGCACCACCACTGTTTCCAGGGTTGATGGCTGCGTTTGTCTGGATCATGTTATTGTTTGTTACAGTCTGACCGGTTGTGGAATCCTGAACACTTACGCTTCTGCCAAGTGCACTGATGATTCCGTTTGTTACAGACTGACCATATCCTAAAGCATTACCGATTGCGATCACTCCCTGACCTACCACAAGGTCATCTGAATCATGCACGGAAGCAACCTTGATCTGCTTTAAGGTGTCTGCCTTAATGCTGGACAATGCAACCTTAACGACCGCAAGATCGTCTGCCGCATCGGTTCCTTTTACTTCACAGCTTACGGTCTCATTATCGCAGAACTGAACAGTTAATGAATCCGCATCCGCTACAACGTGGTTGTTGGTTGCAATGTATAAATATTCGTCATCCTGCTTGATGATGATTCCGGATCCTGCACTCTGGCTCTCCTGCTGCTGTGTGCCCCAGAATGTCTGGTAGGAAACGGTTCCTGTATTTGTGATCGCTACGATACTCGGCATCGCCTCCTCGGTGATCGCCGACACATCGGTAAGATCCTGCGCGCTCCCGGTTGAAGCAGCCTTCTGCACGGTTGTGGAGGAATCGGATGAATCCGACTTGCTGTCACTGCTCTGCTGTGTGATTCCGAGTGTCTTATTACCTACATAGCTGACACCGGTAAAGGTTCCGCCGGCAACCAGTCCGAATACCAGTGCGATCGCTGCGCATTTGCCAAGTGTCACACCAAAGCCTTTATTCTTTGTTTTTGCCTTCTTCGGCTTCTTGCCTCCCACCGGCTGCTGATAAGGATTATATGCATTCTGCTGTGTATTTCCGTATGCATTGTAAGTATTCTGCTGCTGGCTGCCATATGCATTGTAAGCGTTCTGCTGCTGGCTGCCATATGCATTATATCCTGTCGCCTGCTGATTGCTGTATGCACTCTGCTGCGTATTGGTCTGTGCCTGCTGTGTGTTGTTTGTTGTCTGGTCTGTGTTATTATTTAAATAGTTGTTATCCATAATGAAGAACTCCTTTCTTGTTTTCTAAGGAGAATTCTACTCATATTCTGTGTTCAAATTGTGACAAACTCATGTAAAAAATGTAAAAAAGCACCAATTATTCCACAGTAACGGATTTTGCAAGGTTTCTCGGCTTGTCGACATCAAGGCCTTTTCCGACGGAAACATAATATCCGAACAGCTGGAGCGGAATGATGGCAAGTGAGTTCGTAAAGTACGCATCCGTCTTCGGAATGTAGATCACGCTGTCTGCCGCCTTCTCGATCTCTAAATTATCATCGTTCGTGACCGCCAGCACATACGCGCCTCGCGTCTTCACCTCGACAATATTGCTGATCGTCTTCTTATACAGATCCTCCTGTGTGACAACCGCTGTCACCAATGTTCCGTCCTCAATCAGAGAGATCGTTCCATGCTTTAACTCTCCCGCAGCATACGCTTCGGAATGGATATAGGAAATCTCCTTTAACTTCAGTGAGCCTTCCAATGAGATCGCATAATCGATGCCTCTTCCGATAAAGAACACATCCTTCGCCGCAACGTAACGGTTCGCAAACTTCTGAATGCGCTCACGGTTGCCCAGAAGACTCTCGATCTGGTTCGGAAGCATTTCGATCTCATGCAGATATCTGGCAAGTTCTTCCGATGTGATCTGTCCTCTTGCCTCGGCAAATTTCAAAGCTAGGAGATAATGTGCAACCAGCTGGCAGCTGTACGCTTTCGTCGTTGCGACCGCGATCTCCGGTCCTGCCCATGTGTACATGACATTGTCGGCCTCACGTGCGATCGAGCTTCCGACTACATTGACGATACCTAGGGTACGCACACCATGCTCCTTCGCAAGTCGAAGTGCTGCGAGCGAATCCGCCGTCTCACCGGACTGACTGACAACGATTACCATCGCCCCTTCTTCAAGGATCGGGTTGCGATAACGGAACTCCGAAGCCAGATCTACCTCGACCGGAATTCTTGCCAGGCCCTCAAACACGTATTTTGCCGTCACTCCCGTATGGTAAGCCGATCCGCATGCCACAATGTGGATCTTCTTGATCGCACGGATCTCATCGTCCGTCATGCCGAGTTCTTCAATAACAATACGATTGTCCTTGATTCTCGGGCTGATCGTGTCTTTGACTGCTTTCGGCTGCTCATAGATCTCTTTGAGCATAAAATGCTCATATCCGTTCTTCTCCGCCGCATTGATATCCCAGTCGATATGCTTTGACTGCTTCTCAATTGCCTCACCGTCCACATTGAAAAATTCGATGCTGTCTTCCGTCAGACGCGCAATCTCGCCGTTTTCAATGAAATAGACATCTCTTGTATATTTTAATACGGCCGGCACATCGGATGCGATCAGATTACCGCCATCCGCCTTACCGACGATCAGTGGACTGTCCTTGCGCACCGAGTACACCACGCCCGGATAATCCGCAAAAATAATACCGAGCGCATAGGATCCCTCCACACGGTGGATCACCTTGACCAAAGCAGTCAGCGGATCCTTGTCATACTTCTTGTAATAATAGTCTAAAAGATGTGCCACAACCTCTGTGTCCGTCTCGGAACGGAACGTATATCCGCGGTCTGTGAGCAGTTTGCGGAGTTTCAGATAATTTTCGATAATTCCGTTGTGTACGACGGCGATCGTCTGATCTCCGTTAAAATGCGGATGTGCGTTCGCCTCCGTCGGTTCGCCGTGTGTCGCCCAACGGGTGTGACCGATTCCGATATGTCCCGGCATATTCACGCCGTCATGCGTCAGCTCACTTAACACCTTGAGTCGGCCGGTCGCCTTGTTGATCACGATCTTCTCACCGTCATATACTGCCATACCTGCCGAATCATATCCACGATACTCCAGCTTTGACAATCCATCCAATAAAATCGGAGCCGCCTGCTCCTTACCTACATAACCTACTATTCCACACATAATTTCATTCCTCTTATTTTCTAAACTCAATATCAAAATCTTCTCAAATAATAATAGACCAATCGAAGAGATTGGTCTACTACATTTTGTCATTTGTTGTTATTTTTTGTTTTAGTTTGTTGTTCCAGTATCCGACTCTGTATCCGTACTCTTTTTGATGCCGTCTGTGCCGGTCGCACCCGCGGTCTCATTGTAATCGGAAGTATTGATCAATGCAGAATCTCCCGTAATTCCGGTCTTGTAAACGATCGCATCGCTGATCGTCTGAGCCGTCGATGATGGTGTATAAGTTGCATCGTCAAACATATACTGATGCAATTCCTTCACATTCTGTGAAAGTTCCGCCGGGATAACCGTATCTCCCGATCCGGTCAGGGTCTTCGTCGTAAGTTCGAATGGGAATCCGGTCGTACTTGCGATATTGTAAGAAGCAACATCCTTCGCAAGTCCTAAAATCTGAGTAATCGACAAACTGGTCGAGATGTCATCGATCACGGAGTTGCAGATACTGGTCAGAGTTCCGAAATCCGCTTTCTTTGCCTTTTCCATGATTGCCTGCAAAACGATACGCTGTCTGGAAGCACGCTTGAAATCATCTCCGGCGAGCTTACGGATTCGTGCGTAGGTGGTTGCCTGCGTTCCGTCCAGATGTACCAGACCGTACTGTGTCACGTTCGGGGTGGACTTTCCGGTTACCAGATCGACATCCTTCTTGTACTTGTTGATCTGGTTCATCTCACCTTCCGTGATCTCCAGATCGAGACCTCCAAGGTCATCGATCACCTTAACCATCGCTGCCCAGTCCACGCAGACATATTCTTTGATGTCCAGATCCAGATTGGAGTTGAGCATCTGTACCGCCTGCTTTGCACCACCGTGCGCATATGCAGCGTTCGCCTTATTGTAGGATCCGTTTCCAATGCTCAGATACGTATCACGATAGACGGAAACCAGCTTGATCTCTTTCGTCTCATTGTTGATACTTGCGATCATGATAACATCCGAGTTACCCCGGTCATAATTGTTCGAGCTTCGGTTATCCAGACCAAACAGGGCGATGTTCGTGTAGCCCTCCAATGAGAGGATCGTATCCTCATCCAGATCGCTGTTGATTCCGGCCTCCGACTCGTCCAGATCCTCATACTTGATCCTGTTCATCATGCTGACAAAATATGCCACCAGAAGAAGTATTGCCAACAGCAGCACTTCAAAAACAAACAGCAGCAGCTTTCTGCTTTTCTTCTTCTTTCTTCTTTTTCTGCTATTCCTATTATTTGCCATAATTCTGTTCCTTTTGTCGCTTATGTATATAGAGCCATGCATCAGCATAGCTGACGCGCTCCTCCTCAGACATGGACGAATATTTCTCTAAATCGAGATTCGTCAGCCTCATCTCGGAATTGCCGCACTGGTGGCACTCCACATCTTTTCGCCGGCTTACCATGCGAAGCCATCCACACTGTGGACATATGTATATCTTCATCATTGCTTTGTACCGCTTATTCGAATGTCTTAAGCACCTGTGCCTTCAATTCCTCAAGTTCTGCATCTGCGCCTTCCAGAGAAGATCCCTTCACACCAACGTAGAACTTGATCTTCGGCTCTGTACCGGACGGACGTACACAGCACCATGCATTGTCGGAAAGTTCATAATACAATACATTGGAGCTTGGAAGTCCGGTTGCGGTCACTTCGCCTGTCTTTAAATCTTTTCTTGTATCTGCCTTGTAATCGCGTACTGCGAGCACATCAAAGTTACCAATCTTCGCCGGTGCCGCATTTCTTGCACGGTTCATGATCTCCTGGATCTGAGCGGCACCATCAATACCCTTTAAGGTCATGGTTGCAATGCCCTCACGATAGTAACCGTACTTCTCGTACATCTCGATCATGCCGTCCCAAAGCGTCTTACCCTGAGATTTGTAATAAGCAGCTACCTCACAGAGCATACATACGGCTGCCGGTGCATCCTTATCTCTTGCATAAGTTCCCGGAAGACATCCGTAACTCTCCTCGAAACCGAAGACATAATTCTTATCCCCGTTCTGCTCATACTTAAGCATCTGCTCTCCGATGTACTTAAATCCGGTCAGAACCTCTACGAGTTCTACATTGTATGCGGCAGCGATCGCTTTGGCCATATCGGTCGATACGATCGACTCGACAAGAACCGGATTCTCAGGCATAGAGCCGTTCACAGCTTTCTGTCCTAAGATATATTCTGCGATCAGCATCGCTGACATATTACCGGTAAATGTTACATATTCACCACTCTTGGTGTCCTTGCAGTATACACCGAGACGGTCTGCATCCGGATCGGTAGCCAGTACCAGATCTGCATCCTTCTCCTTTGCAAGCTTTAAAGCAAGCTCCCATGCGTCCGGATTCTCCGGGTTCGGGTAAGGAGCCGTCGGGAAATGTCCGTCGGCAACCGCCTGCTGCGGCTCGATGAACACTTTCTCAAAACCAAGATCCTTCAGCACTCTCTGTACCGGACCAAGTCCTGTTCCGTGAAGAGGTGTGTATACGATCGTAATATCCTTCGCCATCTGCTTGATGATCTCCGGATGGATTGACAGATTGCGAAGTTCTGCAAAATACTTCTCATCCACATCATCTGAGATGATCTCATAGAGACCGGCCTTGATCGCTTCATCCTTATCCATGGTCTTCACCATATCGAAGGAGGTAACCTTGCCGACTTCATCCATAATATTTGTGTCATGCGGAGGTGTTACCTGCGCGCCGTCCTCCCAGTATACTTTATATCCGTTATATTCTCTTGGATTATGGCTTGCCGTAATGACAATACCTGCAATACATCCAAGCTCGCGAACTGCAAATGACAGTTCCGGAACAGGACGAAGGCTTTTGAACACATAAGCCTTAATTCCGTTGGCAGCAAGGCATAACGCTGCCGCATCGGTGAACTCATCTGCCATCAGTCTGGAGTCATGTGCAATCGCTACGCCTTTATTCTGTCCGTTCTGTGACAAAATATAATTGGCCAGTCCCTGTGTTGCCTGACGTACGGTATACACATTCATACGGTTCGTTCCGGCACCGATCACACCGCGGAGTCCGGCTGTACCAAACTCAAGTGTACGGTAGAAACGATCCTCGATTTCTTTCTCGTCTCCTGCGAGAGCCTTCAGCTCTTCTCTTGTTGCCTCATCAAAATAAGGGTCGTTACACCACTTCTCATATGCCTGCTTATAATCCATAGAACTATGTCCCTCCTATATTTTTCATTGTGATATCGTAAGTCATTTTATCACAACTTGATTTATTTGGAAAGTTTTTGATTAAAATATTAAAATCTCTTAAGAATTCATTCATATAACGCCACACAAAAAGAAAGCGCCGCATCGTACCTGACGTACCATGCAGCGCTCAACTTCATTGTCTATAATTATTTCAGATCCTCAACGAGCTCGTACAGAGCCTCGGCAGAGTTGAAATTATCCGGAATGATCTCATCACTCGGGATATGCACACCGTACTGGTCTGCAATCTCTGAAATGATCGAA
>CAVHWG010000027.1:13709-15155 GCA_963639645.1 Firmicutes bacterium TM09-10
TGTCTAATGACTCTAAAATACCGTCATCAACCAACGCATCCTCATTCTCGAAATCTACATTTGGTTTAATTTTATTGAGCATTTTGATAAATTCTTCCATCCTAGTTACCTCCTTCAATTTTTCCCATAATAATACTTTTTATCTCTTTACGCAATAAGGATCCTTTAAAAGTTTTCGGAATCTCATCGGTAAAGTAATATTCTCTCGGCATCTTGTAGCCCTCTAAGCGCTCTGCAAGATAAGCTTCGAAAGCAGCCTGATCATAGCCGTCCCTTTTCACAACCAGCATAACCGGGCACTCTCCGGTGATTGCATCCGGGCGGGAAGAGTATGCACATTCCACGATCTGATCATAACCGCTTGCACAATCCTCAACCTCTGCCGGTGAAATCTTGCTTCCACCGTAATTGATGATGTCATCACTGCGTCCCACGAGGATGCATCTGCCTTCCTCATCAAGATATGCCAGATCCTTCGTGATAATATAACCGTCAACCATCGTCTCCGCGGTCAGCTCCGGTTCCTTATAGTATTCTTTCATGACAAAGGTTCCGCCCCATGCGAGCGGTGCAGGATTCTCCTCACTGACATTCGTAACTTCCGCACCATTCTCATCCACAAAACGGATCAGGGAATTCACCGTCGGTCTTCCGATACATCCGACTTTATTGTCGGCACTGTTGAAATCGAGGATACATGAACATCCCGCCTCGGAAGATCCGTAGAAATTGTAAAGACGAAGATTCGGCATCAACCGGATCAGTCTCTGCTTATCCGCCTCCGGAAGCGGTGCCGATCCAATCTGGATATACTGCAGCTGATCCTTGTATTCTCCGATCCGGTCTCCGGACAGCTCGAAGATCATGCTCAGTGAAGCCGGTGATAAAGCCATCGCCGTAACCGAATATTTATCGATCAGTTTCCATACGGTTCCGACAAATACCATACCGTCCATCAGACAGACCGTAGCCCCGTTGACCATATCGGACTGGTATCTTCGGATACCGAACGCATGATTGAGCGGCATCGGGATGATCTCGACATTCTCCTTTGTCATCTCGGTTCCCTGGATAACATTCTCGGAGATTGCGACATCACCAAGGTGTGTCATAACAACGCCTTTGGATTTTCCGGTCGTTCCTGTCGTAAACAGGATCATGGAGACGTCGTCCCCCTGTGGCAGCGCATGTTCTGCTGCTACAGCATTCTCCGCATCCTTAACAAGTTCCTTGCTCTTGTGGACACACACACCGTCAATTTCTTCATCCGCAATGATAACCGTCGCATCGACTGCCTCCGCGATCTCCTTCATACGATCCGCACCGGATGTCTTCTCCACCGGGATCGGGATCGCACCGACATACTGTAATGCGGAAAAAAGCACAAGATAATCAATATTCTGTGTACAGCGGAGCACAACGTGCGTATTCTTCATGATGCCCTTG
>CAVHWG010000028.1:0-1419 GCA_963639645.1 Firmicutes bacterium TM09-10
CAACCGGGTCGCCCGCATCTCGCAGATTGATAAAATTGATGCCTTTTACCACACGTCCGTTATTGACATCCAGACAAGGAATAATTCTCTTCGTAAACATTATGCCTGACCTCCCAGTTGTGCAAAATTCTTCAGTATCGCAAGCCCCACATCGCCACTCTTCTCCGGATGGAACTGGCATGCAAAAATGTTATCCTTCTCCACCGATGCATGGATCGTTGTGCTGTATTCGGTCGTTGCTTTCACGATCTGCTCATCCTTCGCCTGCAGATAGTAAGAATGAACAAAGTACACATACGGATCTGTCTCAAGTCCCGCAAACAGCCGTCCGTCATTCTGCAGATGCAGGGAATTCCAGCCGATGTGTGGTATCTTAAGTCCCGACTGATCCGGAATTCTTCGGATCGAACCGTCTAAAATATGAAGTCCTTCCACACCGCTGCTCTCATCACTGCCCTCAAACAACAGCTGCAGTCCCAGACAGATACCGAGAAACGGCGTCTGTTTCTGTGTCACCTCACGAATCACCTTGTCTAACTCATATTTTTTCAATTGCGCCATCGCATCGCCGAACGCACCCACGCCCGGAAGAATGACCTTATCCGCTTTCTCGATCTCCCTGAAATCTCCGGTAACCACACATTCCTGACCGAGATAAAGCAACGCCTTTTCCACACTTTTCAGATTGCCTGCGTTGTAATCAATAATTGCTATCATTTGCTGTCTCCTACTCCATTCCTAAAGCCTTTAATTTTGCATGCAACTGTAATGTATATTCCTTGCGGTTCTTTGCATTGTACATCTGCAAAGCTTCCTCGCCCGTCATATCATAATCTTCCAGTAATGCCTTGATGATCTTGCCGCCGATCTGTCCGTACTCCACACTGCAGTTGGCATCCTCAGCCTTCTGCTTGTTGAGATCGTATCTGCCGTATGCACAGATCAGATTGTCCAAAGCGATATCCTGCTTGTTATCGTTCGCAAACACAAGATAATTCTGGTATTTCTCCGAAACGACCGCCAACGCCTGCAACTGGTCGTAAAACTCGGAATCCTTCTCGCGGATATCAAGTCCCTGCAACTCGGAAAAAGCCTCAACGAACGATCCCTTTCCGTACAACTCCTTTGCATTATTGATGTTCGCCTGATAACCGAGAAGATTCACTCCGACCATGATCAGACCAAACAGCGAAGCTACCATGATCACGATCGCGATCACCGGTCCCTTCGGGAGCGGCGGCGTATTATCCTTCTCCTTCGGTTTCTTTTCCTTCTTCACCTTCGGCTTCTTTTCTTTCTTCGGCTTCGGTGGTTTCGGCTCCTTTTTCTTTTTCTCTTTTTTCTTCTTTTCTTTCTTCGGTTTCTCCTCATCCAGCTCTCCGGCTGCTTCGAGTTCCTCGAGGATCTTCTTGTTTTCAT
>CAVHWG010000028.1:1429-3949 GCA_963639645.1 Firmicutes bacterium TM09-10
GGTCTGATCCGTCAGATCATCCAGAGTCGAATGCTCTTCTTCCTCCTCACCAAAGAAAAACTTGGCTAATTTTGCAAAAAATCCGGTTTTCTCGCCCTTCTCCTTAGGGGCCTTCTCTTTCTTTTCCTTCTTTGCCTTCTTCCCCCGCTTAGCTTTCTTCGGAGCTTCGGCTTCTTCCTCGGATTCTTCCATCTTCTGTTCCTGCGCATCGATCTCATTCTGCGCAAACTCACCGATCGAATCTCCCTCTTCCACCGGGCGTTCCTCCTCGGCACTTGATAACAGATCTCCCAGTTCCGACAGATCTTCGGAATCCGAAAGCATATCCATCAGATCACTGTCCCCCAGTCCCGACAGGTCAAGTTCTCCAACCTCCTGCGGGTTGCCTTCCTCACCCTCGCTCTCCGACATCGGCGTCTGCAGTTCATCCGGAATCGTAGCCAGATTATCATCAAAAGCTTCCACCGCATCGTCCATGGACTGTTGCGTTACCCCGTCTTCTTCCAGTGGCGGCAGTATGTCCTCCACATCCTCTGCCGGTACTTCTTCTGCGATTTCCTCATCCGGAAGTGTTCCTTCAAACTCCGCATTTTCATCCACGAGAGGTTCCACGTTGTCTTCCTTCGGCTGATCCGACATATGATTCAGTAATTCGTCGATCGTGTGATCGATCTCTGCATCACTCTCACTGTTCAGGCCCGAAAACGGCGACATCATATCGTCCTTGAGCAGTTCCTCCTCGAATTCACGCAAGAAATCTTCCTCGTTCTTGGCGGTAATCTCCTCATCGCTCTCCGGGTCTCCGAGCAGATCACGCTCCCACTGTTCCTCACTGCTCAAAGGCTCCTGTTCCAAAGCATCCGATGTGTCTTTATGATCTCCGTTGACGGAGTTTAATAATTGATCCAGATAATTTTCCGATGAGTTATCTTTCATAATCAGTCTCCAGTAAAATAATATCTCGGCTAAAACCGATTAAGGGATGTGATGAAAACACCACATCCCTTACTATCACAAAAAATTATTGATTTTTCTTTGCAATCAGTTCATCAATGGCTTCCACAAGGCTTCCGATCTCCGGCTTGGTCAACTGTGCATCCGCACCAAGGGCTTCACCCTTACGACGCATCTCCTCATTCACAAGAGATGAGAAGATAATAAGTGGAATATCCTTGAGCTTATCGTCACTCTTTACCAGCTTCGTAAGACGATGTCCATCCATCTGCGGCATCTCAATATCTGTAATAATACACTGAACCTTTTCTTTCGGGTCTCCCTCTTTCTTAAACTTTACGAGTTCGTCCCATGCTTCCTGACCGTTCATCTTCACGATCAGATTCGTATATCCCGCTTTCTTCAGGCAGTCCGTAATCAGGCTGCTAAGCAGTGCGGAATCTTCCGCAATAAGAATGGTATCATCGCTTCTTGATCTTCCCTCAAACTCTTCAATATCATGTACACGAAGTCCTGTCTCCGGGCTGATGCTTGAAACGATGGACTCAAAATCAAGGATCACAACAAGCTTGTCATCCATCTTGATCACACCGGTCGAAACACTTCCGTCCTGTCCGTTAATTGTTGAATCCGGCTTAATGATCTCATTCCATGAAACACGATGGATACCGATCACCTGATCCACATGGAACGCAATATTGAGTTTGTTAAAATTCGTAATGATAAATAAGCCTTTCTGTCCATCATCCTCGATGCCCAGACAATGCTTCAGATTGATAACCGTGATCATTGTATCACGCGGCATAAAAATACCTTCCACGCTCGGATGTGCGTTTGGTACCGGAGTTACCTTCTGATAAGATAAAATCTCTCTGATCTTGGCAACGTTGATGCCATAATGGTTGTCTGCCAGCGTGAACTCCAAAATCTCAAGTTCGTTTGTTCCTGACTCTAACAGAATATTCGTATCCATATGTATCCTCCCCGAATTCTTAAGTTATGTTCATTATATCACACAAACCTGTCATTAGTGAATTAATTTTACATTTTCACCCGATAGATCGTACCGTCCATGTCCACAAGAAGTGTTTCCGTTGAAATATGTGCCGCCGTATCTTTCGATATTTCAAAAAGCATGATCGCGGATACCTTTTTTCCCGCCTTGATCGTCTTCGTCGAAGAAGAAAGTTCTTTGTTGCTGAATGTCACTTTCTCAGCGATCTTATTCGTACCGTCAAACACTCCGTAAAAAGTATTGCCCAATGATGAAGTATCGTATTTTACCGATTTCTTCCCGTTATTGGTAATCGTAAAACGCATCACAAGAAGCGTATTTCCGGAACCGGCGTTCACCGTAAAGTAATCACCCTCATTATAAGCATCCTCAAGTTTATACCCCTTATAAGTAATGCTTAACTTGGAATCATATCCCAAAGCCCCGGCAAGCGAGATCTCCGGATACTGTAACGTATCCCCGGTGTTCTCTCCCGGCGTTCCAGCATTCGACGATGCAGACTGTGTATCCTGCAGATCCTTGGAATCCGTCTTCTGCTGCGTACTCGATTG
>CAVHWG010000029.1:0-4973 GCA_963639645.1 Firmicutes bacterium TM09-10
ATCTGGGCCTGTGGCTGCTATCCGTGATGGGAATTTCCTTTTTCCTGTTCTCGGTCGTTGTGTTCTGTGCCATGATGACAGGACAGCTGTTTGCACTTCCGGTGTACTTTTTTGTATTGAATTTCCTGTCGGTCGGAGCGCTGGTTGGCGTTCAGAGTATTGTTACGTTTCTTGGCTATGGTCTGGAATTCGATTCGCTTAAGAATGTCCGTCTTCTGCGTATTCTTTCGCCTATCAATTATCTGCAGAATAATGTGCGGTTCCGCCTGTCAACGTTTTACAATAAGATCGGGGATGAAGTGATTACCGGCGTGAATTATCGGGGTGGACTGGTTGTTGCCGGTTATGCAATTGCGGCGATACTGATCTATTTGATCGCATTCTACGGATACAGGAAGCGAGAGATCGAATGCGCAGGAGACCTTCTGGCGTTCCGTTGGGTGAAACCGGTTTTCCGTTGGGGCGTCGGAGTGGGAGCTGCTTATGCATGTGCTATCGTGCTTGCCGATTTCTTTGACACGGTGCTGATCTGGATCTCACCATTGATGTTCTTTGGAATGGTCATCATCCTCAGTATCATCGGATTTCTGGTTGCGGATATGTTTGTACAGAAGACGTTTCGTGTTGTGACGAGAAAGCGTTTGAAAGAATGTGGCTTTTTTCTTATATTTGTTGTAGTGACGTTCGGTGGATTCTATGCTACGGCGAGCGAATTGCAGAACTATGTGCCGGATAAGGATGAGGTGGAATATGCTTATCTGAATATGAATTATCCGGTGGAGTTCCAGGGAGCGGATGTGCAGAAGGCAATCGATATGCAAGCCGATATCCTCGCGCACGCAACGGAGTTCCAGAAGAATCTTAAGGACAATTCTTCTTTGATTGTGGTTTCTTATGCGTTAAAGGACGGCAGCCGTATTTCGCGTTCCTACCGGATTCCGGTCGATGCAGAGAACGAACACGGACACGAACTGGCAGAACTGCAGTACAGCTATGAAGTAAATCCCAAGAGTTTTCTGACTTATATGTTCGGGTATGATTATAAAGAAATTACCGAATTTGAATCGTCACAGTTTGAGTATTATGATGATGGCAATAATTATATGAGCAAAAACGTGGACGCGGGTGTGGCATATGCACTGTACTGGGCGGTCACAAAGGATGCTGAGGCAGGCGTGCTTCAGAAGTACAATACGGTTGACTTTTCCAATGCGGAAGATCAGCCGGACTATGAGACGGCGGGCATTAATTTGAGTTTTATGCATTCGTCGAAAAACTGGCAGGATATCTATCAGAGAGCCAACGGAGAGGTGCGCTCAAGCACGTATGATGTCGGCGATTCCATGCGGGAGGGATATGCGTATATAACGTTCGGAAGTGATTGTACGAATATTCTTAAGACTCTTGCAAAATACGGACTGATCGATTCGGTCGATCAGCAGATATTCTACACAAATGAAGAGGGATAAACGAGTGGGACTTTACAAGTGCCACGGGTTATTGTAAAATCAAGCGGGTAAGACCTGCTTGATTTTTGCGTGTATTTCGAATATTTTGAATATTTTGCAGAAGATGGCAGATGGATGAGCGCATTATAGTGAATGCATAGAAGTTTCATATAGAATAGAAGTGAGGTAGAACATGAGTAAACCGGTCGTAGCGATCGTCGGACGCCCGAATGTGGGCAAGTCAACGCTTTTTAACACACTGGCAGGAGAGCGTATCTCGATTGTCAAGGACACACCGGGTGTCACAAGAGACCGTATTTATGCGGATGTAACCTGGTTAAATTATAATTTTACATTGATCGATACCGGAGGAATCGAGCCGGACAGCGGTGATATTATTTTATCCCAGATGCGTGAACAGGCAGAGATCGCGATCGCGACAGCGGACGTGATCATGTTTATCACGGATGTGCGTCAGGGACTGCAGGATGCGGATTCGAAGGTGGCGGATATGCTGCGCCGCTCAAAGAAGCCGGTCGTTCTGGTCGTAAATAAGGTGGACAGTTTTGAGAAGTTTATGCCGGATGTCTATGAGTTTTACAATCTCGGAATCGGAGAGCCGTATCCGGTATCTGCGTCTTCCATGCTGGGACTCGGCGATATGCTGGATGAAGTGGTGAAATATTTCCCAGACTCTGCACAGGATCAGCCGGAGGATGAGCGCCCGAAGGTGGCAATCATCGGTAAGCCGAATGTAGGCAAGTCCTCTTTGATCAATAAGCTTGCACAGGAGGACCGTGTGATCGTATCGGATATCGCAGGTACAACAAGAGATGCGATCGATACGGATATCCGTTATAACGGACAGGACTATGTCTTTATTGACACGGCGGGACTTCGAAGAAAGAATAAGATCAAGGAAGAGATTGAGCGATACAGTATTATCCGTGCTGTTACGGCAGTAGAGCGTGCAGATGTCGTCATTATCGTGATCGATGCGATCGAGGGTGTGACCGAGCAGGATGCCAAGATCGCAGGTATCGCACATGACCGCGGCAAAGGAATCATTATCGCCGTCAATAAGTGGGATGCGATTGAGAAAGACAATAATACGGTTAAGAAATACACGGAGAGAATCCGTCAGGTGTTAAGCTTTATGCCGTATGCGGAGATCCTGTTTATCTCTGCAAAGTCGGGACAGCGTTTAAATAAGGTGTTTGAGATGATCGACGTGGTTATCGAGAATAACAGTATGCGCGTTGCGACCGGTGTCTTAAATGAAATCGTTGCGGAGGCCGTTGCGATGCAGCAGCCGCCGACGGACAAAGGCAAGCGCCTGAAGATTTATTATGTGACGCAGGTGGCTGTCAAGCCGCCAACTTTCGTAGTGTTTGTCAACGACAAGAATCTGATGCATTTTTCGTACACGAGATACTTAGAGAACCGTATCCGCGATACGTTCGGATTCCGTGGCACGGCACTGAAATTTATTACGAGAGAGCGAAAGGAAGAGTAGGATGATTATCGCAAGAATTGCATCGCTTCTGATCGGTTATGTTTTCGGACTGTTTCAGACAGCGTATATCTATGGAAAATCCAAGGGAATCGATATCCGGAAGGAAGGCAGCGGTAACGCGGGAACGACCAATTCGCTGCGTGTACTCGGATGGAAGGCTGGGGCAATCACATTTCTTGGAGATTTGTTTAAGGCAATCTTTGCAGTGTTACTGGTGAAACTGATTTTTTCAAATACCTATGGGGAGGCAACCAAGGTATTGGAGTTGTATGCGGGTTTTGGAAGCGTGTTGGGACACAATTTTCCGTGCTATCTGCAGTTTAAAGGCGGTAAAGGCATTGCCTGTACATCCGGCATGATCCTTGCGGTCTGCCCGGCGGCTGCGCCAATCTGCCTGATTTTGTTTATTCTTGCGGTTGCGATCACGAGATATGTGTCACTTGGATCCATTCTTGTTGTGACCAGTTATCTGATTCAGGTGATCGTGTTTGGACAGCTCGGATATCTGAAACTTGAGGGTGCGACTCTGATCGAGTTCTATATTGTCAGTGCCTGCTTTACAGCGATGGCATTGTGGAGACACAGACAGAATATTGTACGTCTGTTAAACGGAACAGAGAATAAATTTGGAATGAAAAAGGAGAAATAATAAGATGGCGAAGATTACGGTAATCGGTGCAGGCAGCTGGGGAATCGCTCTTGCCAAATTATTACATACGAACGGACACGAGGTGACCGTCTGGTCGATCGTAGAGTCGGAGATTGCGATGCTCCGCGAAAAGCATGAGCACGTGGATAAACTTCCAGGGGTCAGGCTTCCGGAAGATATGGAGTTTACAACTGATCTCGGAGCGTCCATCAAGGGACGTGAGGTTCTGGTGCTTGCCGTGCCTTCCGTATTTACAAGAAGTATTGCCAAAAGCATGGCTCCGTTTGTGACGGAGGGACAGAAGATCGTCTGTGTTGCCAAGGGAATCGAGGAAGAGACGCTTATGACGATTTCCGATATTGTGGAGCAGGAGATCCCGTGTGCGGATGTGATCGTGATGTGCGGACCGTCCCATGCGGAGGAAGTCGGAATCGGACTTCCGACAACGGTGGTTGCGGGAGCGAGAACGAAAGCGTCTGCAGAGTGTGTGCAGGATCTGTTCATGAACGATGTGTTCCGTGTTTATACGAGCCCGGATATGCTTGGTATGGAACTTGGCGGAGCACTCAAGAATGTGATCGCGCTTGCGGCAGGTATGGCGGACGGACTCGGATACGGTGACAATACGAAAGCGGCTCTGATCACACGCGGTATCGCTGAAATCTCACGGCTTGCCGTAACGATGGGGGCAAAGCAGGAGACGTTAAACGGTCTGACCGGAATCGGCGATCTGATCGTAACCTGCGAGAGCAAACACAGCCGTAACCGCAAGGCGGGAATGCTGATCGGGCAGGGCTATACGATGCAGCAGGCAATGGATGAGGTCAAGATGGTCGTGGAAGGTGTATATTCCGCAAAGGCAGCGCTGGCATTAGCGAAGAAATACAATGTGGAACTGCCGATCATCGAGGAAGTAAACGAAGTGCTTTTTGCCGATAAACCGGCGAAGGAAGCGGTCAAGGATCTGATGATCCGTGAGAAGCGTCCGGAGCATGTACAGTTAGAATGGGAGTCATAAACGATGGAGAAGATCAGAATCAAGTATTTTACGGATGAGATAGAGAAACTGGATTATATTGAGGGCAAGTCCGACTGGATCGATGTGCGCGCTTCCGAGGAAGTGACACTTCATGCAGGTGATTTTGCTTTGATCCCACTTGGTATCGCGATGGAACTGCCGAAAGGATATGAGGCGCATCTTGTGCCGAGAAGTTCTACCTTCAAGACCTGGGGACTGATCCAGACGAACAGTATCGGAATCGTTGACAATACCTACTGTGGCGATAACGATATGTGGCGAATGCCGGTCTACGCGACAAGAGATACGGTGATCCATGTGAATGACCGTGTGGCACAGTTC
>CAVHWG010000030.1:0-9884 GCA_963639645.1 Firmicutes bacterium TM09-10
TCTGTCCATTGATTTTACGGACGGAGTCAATCTGTTCCACGAGCCGAATGCATGGGGCAAAAGCACGCTTGCAGCATTTCTTCGTGTTATGTTTTACGGATTTGATTCGAAAAAAGAGTCGGGATCATTTGATAAGGAGCGCGTGGTGTACCGCCCGTGGCAGGGAGGTACGTTCGGCGGCGAGCTCGATTTTACCTATCAGGACAAGTCGTACCGCATCAGCCGCACGTTCGGCAAGACGGAGAAGACGGATGAGTACCATCTGTATGATCTGTCGACGAATCTGGAGTGCCATGATTTCTCGTCGGAGATTGGAAGCGAGATCTTCGGGCTTGACAGTGCGTCGTTCAAGAGAAGCGCTTTTATCGCGCAGAATGACTGTGAGAGCGGATCGACCGATGCTATCAACGCAAAGCTCGGAAATCTGGCAGAGAACACCAACGATATCAACAATTTTGACAGTGCGACGAAGCGTATTCATGACCGTATGAATAAGCTTTCGCCGGACCGTGCGACCGGTTCCATGAAAAAGCGTAAGAACATGATCACGCTTTTGACGGAAGAACTCCGCAGTTTCGATGCAGCGGAGGCGGCTGCGCAGGAGCTTTCCCGGAAACTTGCGGACAAGCAGGCACAGAGAAAGGAACTTTCCGATATCCGCAGCCAGTATGCCAAGGCGCTGCAGGTTGCCAGCGAGGAGAACCGGAGAGAAAATTTAAAGAACAATTATCAGCTGCTCTGTGACGAAGTGGAGCAGAGTAAGGCACATGTTGCACAGTATGCGGATGTTTTTCCGGAGCGTGTGCCGGAGGATGAGGAGTTCCAGCAGAAGAATCAGGACGTGCAGATGATGGGCGTGCTGAAGACGACACTTTACAATCTGGGACTGACGGACGAGGAGAAGACGCAGTATGCGAAGCTTTCCGATATGTTTGCAGACGGGTGCCCTGAGGAAGCGCAGATCCGTGATATGGATCAGCAGATGGAAAAACTTGCCAAGCTGCGTGAACAGAAGAGCCAGTTAGAGACCAAGATTTCTTATTTTGAGGCGATGGCGATCAAACGTGAGGAGCCGACGGTTCCGGCAAAGCGCAGGATCGGAATGATCGTTCCGGGTGTTTTACTTATGCTTTGCGGTATTGCGGCGGCGGTTGTCGGATTTGTTGTGCCGGAAGTGCAGGCATATCAGATGCTGTTTGTCGGGGCGGGAGTGCTTGCGGCAGTGATTGGCATTTTCCTGCTCGCGATGCGCAAGGCTTTGGCGGATCGCGATGTGCGCCGCGCCAAGGAACTTCTGTTGCAGTATCAGGAGGAGGAGCGCAAGCTGCGTGAGCCGGTGGAGGAGATTCAGAAGACGATGGATGAGGCTTCCGGTGAAGCGGAGCGTATTCAGAAGAGAGCACAGAATTTCCTTGAAAACTACCATATTACCTATGATGCCAGAGATGCGCGTTCAAGCCTTTATGAGCTCAAGAACCAGATTCATGAGTATGAGCGCCTGAAAACGCGTGCTGCGAAAAGTGATGCGGCAAGAGAGGAATTTGACCGTATCAGAGAGTCACTTCTTGCTTTCGGAAAGTCAACCGGAGTGGATTTCGGTGAGGATATTGCAGCGGGTTTAAGCCAGCTGCAGATGAAGGCCGCTGAGTATCGTCTTGCGGTAAAATCCTATGAAATCGCCTGCAAGAAGAAGGCGCAGTTTGAGATGGAACATCCGATGGAGGAGATCAATTCGGTCGAGAAGTGTCCATATACACTCGATGAACTCAATGCGATGATCCGTGATGTGGATGACCGGATCGAGGATGTGCGTGATGCGATCGAGCAGTACACGCATCAGCTTGAGGATATGCAGGAACAGCTGGATGTGCGCGATGAGAAACAGGAACAGCTTGAAATCTGCAGGCGCGATCAGGAACTGGAGGCACAGACCTATCATACGCTGCAGTTGACACAGGAATTCTTACAGACCGCCAAGGAGCAGTTCTCGGCGCGTTATCTCGGACCGATCGAGAACGGATTCGGCAAGTATTATGAGCTTCTGACCGGTGATGCGAGCGGCAGCTGGATGGTCAATGCGAACATCGATGTGCAGGTGAAGGAGCAGGGGGAGCTGCGTGAGACAAAGTGGCTGTCTGCCGGTTACCAGGATCTGCTCGGCGTGTGTATGCGACTGGCCTTGGTCGATGCGATGTATCCGGGCGAGAAGCCGTTCCTTGTACTCGATGATCCGTTTGTCAATCTCGATGAGGAGAAAGTGGAGCACGGAAACGAATTGTTGCAGAAGATTGCAGGAGAGTATCAGATTCTGTATTTTACCTGCCATTCGAGCCGTATGTCGGGGAACTAAGCCGAAAGCGTTATGGATATTTGAGCAGATCCGGTCATAGAATAGTGAAAAAGAGTTTCTATGAACTGTGATGCTTTCATCAAATCTAACGATACCTATGATGTGATCATTCCAACCGAGGCTCTGGAGCGCTATCCTTCGACGCCGGTCTGTGTTCAGCATATCAGTAGTAACGTGGATATTCATTACTATGAGCGGGGCAGTCTGCCGCCGCTCTCCATACAAACGTATACGTATACCGCAATTCCAAAGTGTTTCGGTCTTCTCGACGCGACGGCACTGGAAGTCAGCGGTATCCTGCAATTGCAGAATCAACCCGCCCTGTCTCTTCGTGGACAGGGCGTTCTTATCGGGTTCATCGACACCGGAATCACCTATACGAATGCCTGCTTTAAGGACAGCATGGGGACAACGAGAATACTTGCCATCTGGGATCAGACGGGGACACCGGATGAGGACAGAGACAGCGGTGGAGGAATAAGGCATTCCCCGGAAGGATTTGTTTATGGTGTGGAATACACAAAAGAGGACATTGACGCAGCGCTTGCATCGGAGAATCCGTATGCGGTCGTTTTGCAGCGGGACGAAAACGGGCACGGCACTCTGCTTGCCAGCATCGCGTGCGGAAGTGAGGATGCGGCAGTAAACTTTATCGGGGCGGCGCCTCTTTGTGATATCGCGATGGTCAAGGTTAAGGAGGCAAAGCCGTATCTGAGGGATTTCTTCTATATTCCGCAGAATGCGCCGGTGTATCAGGAAAATGATATTATGGCGGCGGTCGCCTATCTGGAGCAAAAGGCGAGACAGTTGCAGAAGCCGCTTGTTCTCTGCCTTGGCATGGGTTCGAACAACGGAAGCCACTCGGGCGGAAGCGAACTGGAAGAATATCTGAATACAATCGGGGCGCTGTGGCGCAGATGTGTGGTCGTAGCATCCGGAAACGAGGCAAATGAAAGACACCATTTTCACGGAATGAGCAATGCGCTGCCGGCGGATCCGGTGGAGGTGGAGATCAATGTGGAGAATGATATGCCGGGCTTTTATCTGGAACTGTGGGCGGCGGCACCAGAAGTGTTTGCGGTGTCGGTGACATCGCCGTCCGGCAGGAGACTGCCGCAGGTGGCGGCCAGAGTTGGAGCGCATCAGAAGTATGCCTTTTTGCTGGAAGGAACTACGGTGGAGATCGATTACCGCTCGGTCGGCAGAACGAGGGGGGATCAGTTGGTGTTTGTGCGGTTTGACAGGGCGGCAAGGGGGATCTGGACACTGTCGGTATATCCGGATACGACGATCACCGGGAATTTTAACGTGTGGCTGCCGATGCAGGGCATGCTTCCTTCGGATGTCTTTTTCCTGAGACCGGATCCGAATATTACGCTTACCAATCCGTCGAGTGCGCAGATCCCGCTCACGGTCGGGGGATACCGGATGTCGGACAACAGCCTGTATATTCAATCGGGCAGGGGATTTACGGTAAATTCCGTGATCAAGCCGGATCTGTGTGCGCCTGCGGTCCAGGTGCAGGGCGTTGGCGTGCGCGGAAACTATGTGATGGGAAGCGGAACTTCTGTGGCGGCGGCAGTCACTGCCGGGGCATGTGCGCAGCTCATGGAGTGGGGCGTTTTCCGGCAGGAGAGCCTTTCACTGAATTCGGTGGAGATCGGCAACGTGCTGATCCGCGGATGCGACAGAAACCGGGATATGGTATATCCGAATACGGCATGGGGATTCGGGCGGTTGAATGCGTATCAGGCGTTTCTTGCGGTATAGGAAAAGAAGCGGAATAATTGCATGACCGGGGTTATGCTTCTTAAGAAACCTGCCGATAAAATATATAACAGAATAACTATGTCTGCGTCGGAGACGCAGCAACAGACGCGAAAGATCAAGGAGGATACATTATGAGCGCAATCGGACAGGTAGATGCCGGGGTAAGTACCCAGTATGACACATCCACAAAGAAAACATCAAACACAAACACGTCGTACGGCAATACGGTCGGTGAACCGGAATTGTCAGACAAGGCAGCAAAGTATTATGAACAATTGAAAAAGAAATATTCCGATATGGATTTCGTACTTGTCAGCAATGATTCGATTGACGGAGCGGAACAGCAGGCGGCAAAATATGCCAATCCGAACCGTACCATGGTTCTGATCGATGCAGACAAGATCGAGAAGATGGCGGAAGACGAGGATTACCGTAAGAAGTATGAGGATATCATCGGCAATGCAAACACACAGCTTGATCAGATGAAGCAGACACTCGGAAGTATGGTCGGTAATGTAAAGACATACGGAATCAAGATCGACGATGGCGGAAACGCATCATTCTTCGCAGTTGTTGACAAATCTCTGAGCACCCAGAAGGAGCGCATCGCAAAGAAATCTGCAGAGAAGGCACAGCAGAAGAAGGCGGACGCAGCCAAGGCTGCAAAGAAGAAGGAAGAAACCAAACGCAAAGAGAAGACACAAAGTAAAGATGAAACAAGTGAGACGGACGATGTCGAGACGATCGAGGCATCTTCGATCGAGGATCTGATCAAGAAGTTACAGGATAGAACGATGGCTTCCATGAGTGATCAGACGCGTACCCAGCAGGAGATGCAGCTTGGCACGCAGGTCGATTTCCGTCTGTAGGAGAAGTATATGGCAAATATTATGGACTATCTCATGTGGAGAGGTGATCTGAGCTTTGCAGCATCACCGTTCAACGAAGTAGATAACGTCATATTGTCGGAACTTGTGTATGTGGATTTCACGGGCATTGTGCCGGGAATCGGTGGAAAAAGCGTTACGCTTGCTGAGGCGAGCGGTTGCACAACATATTTTTAACAAGTAGAGAATATAAAAATTTCATGAAATGCTTTTTTTTACACGCCAAGTAGGATATAATTAACCCTACATAATGAATGGAGTGTGAAGCATGGCAGAAAAGAATCTTTTAGCAAACTACGCAGCAGAAAAACGGATGATGTGTATCGAGAATGACACCATATCAGACAGCCTGTTTCAGGAGTATGGTGTAAACCGTGGTCTTCGTGACGTCAATGGTAAGGGCGTTCTGACCGGACTGACACGCATCTCCAAGATTGTTTCATTCAAGGAAGATGAAAGCGGTAAGACGGTTCCGTGTGACGGTGAACTGTGGTATCGTGGATACAATGTCAAGACGCTGATCGGGTCTATCGGCAAGGATGAATTCGGTTTTGAAAAAGCGGCATACCTTCTGATGTTCGGAAATATGCCGGATGAGCAGGAACTGGCAGAGTTTTGTAAGGTGCTCGGTGCAAGCCGTACACTTCCGACAAACTTTACCAGAGACGTAATTATGAAGGCTCCTTCGAAGGATATCATGAATTCCATGACAAGAAGTATCCTTACGCTGGCCGCTTACGATAAGCAGACTTCCGTCGGCACGATCGAGAACAATATCCGCCAGTGTATGCAGCTGGTAGCGAACTTCCCGATGCTTGCTGTATACGGTTATCATGCATACAATCACTATGAGAACGATTCGAGTATGTATATTCACAGACCGGACCCGAAGCTTTCGACCGCGGAGAATTTCCTTCGCATGCTTCGTCCGGATATGAAGTATACGCAGCTTGAGGCGCAGGTACTTGATGTCGCTCTTATGTTACATATGGAGCACGGTGGCGGTAACAACAGTACGTTTACCACCCGTGTCGTTACATCTGCAGGAACGGATACCTACTCTGCAATCGCGGCCGCAATGTCATCCCTCAAGGGACCGAAGCACGGTGGCGCGAACATCAAGGTTATGGAGATGATGAACGATATTCGTGAGCATGTCCGTGACTGGGGAGACCGCGACGAAGTTGCGGCATACCTTGAGAAGATGCTGGACGGAGAAGTTTTTGATCATAAGGGACTCATCTATGGTATGGGACATGCCGTATATTCGCTGTCCGATCCGCGTGAGTGCATCTTTAAGTCGTATGTGGAGCATCTGGCTGTGGCGAAGAACCGACAGGAAGACATGATGCTTTACAAGTCGATTGAGGAACTGGCGGGTGAACTGATCGCGAAGAAGCGCCACATCTTCAAGGGTGTAAGCCCGAATGTCGATTTCTACAGCGGCTTTGTATACGAGATGCTCGGAATCCCGATGGAACTCTATACACCGCTTTTTGCAATCGCAAGAATCGCCGGATGGAGTGCACACCGTCTGGAAGAGATTGTCGGCATGAACAAAATTATACGTCCTGCATACAAGAGTGTGATGGAAGAAATTGAGTAGCTCTTGGATCGAAGTACATAGTTTATACGAGACCTCAGCAGGATTTCTGCTGAGGTTTTTCGATTCATAGGAAATTCCTTCCTATGAATCAAAACGCTCCGCGGGAATGCGCAGTTCGCGGAGAAGAAGTTTATGCAGAGCATACCGCTCGCGCGCGAAAGTGTGCGGCAAGCGCACACTTTATTTTATGAGATAAGATATACAAGAGGAGATTTAAAATGGACACAGTAGAAATGAAACATGTAGTAGGTGGCGTATGTGCCGCAAAGGGATTTTCCGCAAACGGTCTGAACTGCGGATTGAATCCGGACAAGAATAAGAATGATCTCGCGCTCATTTATTCGGAGCGCGTTTGTAAGGCGGCGGCCGTATACACGACCAACAAGGTGAAAGGCGCTCCGATCCTTGTGACAAAGAAGAATCTGGCTGCAAGCGGCAATCTTGCCCGAGCGGTCATTGCCAACAGCAAGAATGCCAACACCTGTAATGCGGACGGCGAAGAGAAAGCAGCCCGTATGTGTGAGCTTGCCGCAAAGGAGCTTGGAATCAATGCAAACGAAGTGATCGTGGCATCCACCGGTGTCATCGGAAAGATCCTGCCGATCGAGCCGATCGAAAGCCACATTACCGAGCTTGCGAAGGGACTTGCGCCGGAGAATCATGATAAGGCAGCGAACGCGATCATGACAACCGATACCGTCAAGAAGGAAGTTGCCGTAACATTTGAGATTGGCGGCAAGAAGTGTACTGTCGGCGGTATGGCGAAGGGAAGCGGCATGATCCATCCGAATATGGCGACCACACTGAACTTTGTGACCAGTGACGTGGCAATCTCCGCAGAACTGATCCAGAAGGCTTTGTCCGACATCGTAAAGGTGACATACAACTGCCTGAGCATTGACGGCGATACTTCAACAAACGATATGGTCTGCATCCTTGCCAACGGTATGGCGGAAAATGCAGAGATCACAACCGAGAATGACGATTATGAGATCTTCCGCCAGGCACTCTATGAGGTTCTGATGAACATGACCAAGATGCTCGCCAAAGACGGAGAGGGTGCAAGCAAGATGCTTGAGTGTACCTGTGCCGGAGCACCGGATCAGGATACTGCGATCATCGTTGCCAAAAGCGTGATCCGTTCCCCTCTTTTTAAGTGTGCAATGTTCGGTGAGGACGCGAACTGGGGAAGAATCCTTTGCGCAATCGGATATGCGGACGCGGATTTTGAGATCGATAAGGTGGCAGTTGACCTTGCTTCCGCAAAAGGTTCCATCGCCGTATGCAGAAACGGAGCCGGTGTGGAGTTTTCGGAGGACGAGGCGAAAGTGATCCTCGGTGAGGATGAGATTTATATTAATATCGACCTGGGACAGGGCGATGCGAGCGCGAAAGCGTGGGGATGCGATCTGACTTATGATTATGTAAAGATTAATGGAGATTATCGATCATGAAAAAAAATATCGGTTTTATCGGCTGTGGCAACATGGGCTCTGCGATGATGCAGGGAATCATTGATTCCGGCAAATGCAGCCCGCAGGAAATTATGATTTCCTGCCGCACACAGGCAACATTGGATGCAAAGAAGGAACAGTTTGGTGTACAGATTACAACGGACAACCGCAAGGTGGCGGAATTTGCGGATATCCTGTTTGTGGCAGTCAAGCCACAGTTTTATGAGGAAGTGCTGACGGAAGTAAAGGAGGTATTGAAGAAAGATGTGATCCTGATTTCCATTGCACCGGGAAAGACGCTGCAGTGGTTTGCGGATCTGCTTGGAAGCAATCAAAAAGTGATCCGCACGATGCCGAACACCCCATCGATGGTAAAAGAAGGAATGATGGGGATGTGCATCGGCAGTCAGGTGACAGAGGAAGAAGTCGCACTGGTCAGAGAGCTTTGTGAAGGTTTTACACAGACGGAAGTGATTCCGGAGCATCTGATGGATGTTGTGACGGCTGTCAGCGGAAGTTCGCCGGCCTATGTGTTCATGTTTATCGAGGCGATGGCGGATGCGGCTGTGGCAGGAGGAATGCCTCGTCAGCAGGCGTACAAATTTGCGGCGCAGGCGGTACTCGGCAGTGCTAAGATGGTGCTTGAGACGGGAATGCATCCGGGTGAACTTAAGGATATGGTCTGTTCACCGGCGGGAACGACGATTCAGGCGGTGCGTGTGCTTGAGGAAAAAGGCATGCGAAGCAGTGTGATCGAGGCGATGATGAAGTGCCTTGATATATCTCGTAACATGTAATTACAATACATATCTTGCTTTTTCGATCAAATGTGTGTAAAATAGACATGTTAGAATTTGATTTTTAGGAGAGAGCGATTATGAGTCAGGCAAAAGTTGAACAGCATAAAAAAGATAAAGCAAACCGTAAGAAGATTATGGCCAAGGAGAAGGCGCAGCGTATCGCAGTAAGAGTTTGTGCGATCGTAGTCCTTGTGGCAATTGTAGGATGGGCAGGATATACCGGATATCAGTATTATGAGTCAACCCGCCCGGTTAAGACAATCTATACAGACACATCTTCTTTGAGCGATTACATTCAGAATCTGGATAGTACAGAGGCAGAATAATTTGCGGATGCATGGGGCATCGCCATCAAGTTGGCGATGCCTTTTCTAATGCATTCTTTACTGCGTCGAGAAGTAACATGGAAGTGTATTGGTTGTTCTGGGAATATGTAATGTTGTCGATGGACTGGTTGCGGATGATCTGCTCGCTCAGTTCGTTTAATGTTGGTTTCATCAGCGGGTACATTGTTTCCATTGTCTCGTCGAGATTGACCAGTGAGATCGACTTAATGTTGTTCTCATCGACGACCACCTGAACATCCATCGCATTGTGATCCATCATGACGGAGGAAGTGTAGACTCCGGGTGTGTACAGGGTTGGCACCGATTCGGACTCCGGCTCGGATTTGGCATGCAGTGTGGCAAGAAGAATGATCAGCATCAGCAGACAAAGCCCTGCGGCAACTCCTGCAAAGACGATCCGTTTCATATGTAATACGACGATTTTGGTTTTGGCGCTCATTGATTTCCCTCCCTGTGTTGTTCTGTTCATCTTATGCACGAGGTGAAGGATTCATTCCATGAAAGCAATTTTTGCAATTGTTCAAATAAATACAAAAATTATTAAAAATGAGGTTGACATCGGGCGGCCCGTCTGTTAATATATTAGATGTGTTCGAGAGAACGAAAAATAAAATATGCGATAGTGGCGTAGTTGGTAACGCGCGACCTTGCCAAGGTCGAGACCGCGGGT